>JAEDOP010000062.1 GCA_016301865.1 Alphaproteobacteria bacterium | reverse complement strand
CACAAAAATTTTCAATTTTTGCGGGGCCCGAAGTCGGGGTGACGGCTTTCTTTTTTTGCGTCGCTAAATAAAAGTTTATCTAAGTGTAAGTGGTTAGTGCCAGTGGTTAGTGGTGGCACTATAATGTGCGGCAAATGCCGCACACATTCACTAAACACTTGCCACTAACACTAACCACTAAACTATTATTTAGCACAGAAAAAATAATTATAGAATATAAGCATAATGAAAAAAGCATATTGCCTTTTAGGCGGCCTGTTTCATATCGGATTTAATCTGGCGGATGTATTTGCGCAGTTCGTCGATGGGGACCAATGTGCCGTCTGCCTTTTGCGCGGACCAATAATCCCAGCCATTAAAACTGACGCTGCGTTGTAATTTTGCCGCCATGACGTGGATTGATGCTTTGCCATATAATTGGTGTGTTAAATGGCCGTCGTGTGTAATCATAACGCGTTCGCCACGTGGGCTGACCAACGTTTGACCAACATACAGCAGTCCGGCCGCAATTAATTCTTTGAACGCAACGCGGATTTCGTCGCGCTTTGGTTTGGAAACTTCGATATTCGATAAATCGATTGGTTGGATGTTCGCGATGCGTTCGCGTGCAGCGGCAACATATGTTGCGTCACGTTCGATGCCAATAAATTGACGCCCCAGTTCGCGTGCGGCAGCGGCCGTTGTGCCAGACCCCATAAATGGGTCCAGTATGATGTCGCCAGGTTTCGTCGATGCCAAAATTACGCGATGTAATAAATCCAGTGGTTTTTGGGTGTTGTGCAGGCTTTTGCCGTCGGTGCCCTTAATCCGTTCTTCGCCCAGGCAGATGTTTAAATCCCAGTCGGAACGCATTTGTTTGCCACCATTTAATTTCTTCATCGTTTCGTAATTAAATGTGTATTTGCCGGTCTTGGTGGGTGTCGCCCAGATTAATGTTTCATGTGCGTTGGTAAAGCGTGTGCCACGAAAATTTGGCATTGGGTTTGTTTTTACCCAGACTATGTCGTTTAAAATCCAGAAGCCCATATCTTGCAGGGCGCTGCCAACGCGGAAAATGTTATGATAACTGCCGATTGTCCACATTGCGCCGGTGGGCTTTAATATGCGTTTACATTCAGCCAGCCATTCGCGTGTAAATTTATCGTATTCGGCTGATGATTCAAATGAATCCCATTCGTCGCGCACGGCGCGGGCGGCTGTTTGATCTTCGGGGCGATAGAGTGTTTTTGACCCCAGTTGCAAGTTGTATGGCGGATCGGCAAATACCGCATCAACCGACGCGTCGGGTATTCCGCGCATCAGTTCAATACAATCGCCCAATAAAATTTGGTTCAGGTATTTGTTCATCTCTCTCGCCAATGTCCTGGTATATATTTTATCATATTTTGGGTGTTTTTTTGGTGGTGCAAAAATGTGATTTTGAAATAAAGCACTTGATTTTTATAAAAAAGCATTTTTTTCATAAAAAATAAAATTACTTGATATGGACGGATTTGATTGCTACCGTATATGTGTTATGAGATGTCCATATTGCAATTCTACGGAAAGCCGTGTTACGGATTCGCGCCCGGATATTGGGGACGCGATTATTCGTCGTAGACGTGTGTGTGAACAGTGTGGTGCGAAATTCACAACGGTTGAACGCGTTCAAATGCGCGATTTGGTTGTGCGTAAAAACAGCGGTAAATTAGAACCTTTTGATCGTGAAAAATTGCGCCGCAGTATTAAGTTGGCATGTCGTAATCGTGATGTCGGCGATGAACAGATTGAACGTTTGGTGGCATCGATTCAACGCCGATTGGAAACAGAAACGCCCGATGATACGGTAACCAGTGCCATGGTCGGTCAGATGGTGTCGGATTCGTTATTAAATCTGGACCCGATTGCGTTTGTGCGTTTTTCATCCGTGTATCGCAAGTTTTCACGTGTTTCAGACTTTAAAAAAATTATCGATCAAATACCCGAGGATTCAGATGATGCGGTTGTATGCAAATTACCGAAAACGTCGCTGTTCTGATGATATAAGATGAAGAAATTTTTCACAATTTTAATTGGGGTTATTTTGCCGCTGAATATTTGGGCGGCGGATTTGCCACAAATTTTAACAGATGTTGATGCAAGTCTGTATCAACAGGTCTTTGATTTACAGGATAAAGAAAAAATAAATACTGCGATTAATGTACAAAGTCAGATTGCAGATAATTTATTGATGAACGAAGTACTGTATCAAAGATATATTTCTGATACATATCGTACGCGTGGCAAAGAAATCGCAATATGGATGGAACGCTACTATGATATGCCCGGCGCGACGCGTATGGAAAAATTAGCAAAAATTAAACAGGCCACCGTACGCAAAGCAAAAGTTCCGGCGATTATGAGTGGGTCTGAGTCAATAGAAACAGCCCAGTCGGAAACGTGGACGGCAAAAAAATATTCGGGATCGGCAGAAAAAAAGATTAATGAATTTAAACGCGCAATCCGCAGCGGTTCAACCAAGGTGGCACGTGAAATACTGGAAAATAAAAGTTTCAAGAAAAAATTGACCGAATCTGACTATGGTCGTTTGGCGGGACGTTTGTCGTTTATATACTATACCAATGGTGAAATGGAATTGGCAAAAAAGTGGGGTTTTGTTGCGTCGGACGCAAATTCAGAATATGGTTTGTGGGCGATGGGATTGCTGTATTTTAAAGAGGATAATTACGCCGAATCACAAAAGTATTTCAGTCGTATTCTGGATTTACCCCAGATAAATAACGCACGCAAGACCGAGGCCGCATTTTGGGCAGGGCGTGCGGCAGACTTTAAAGGCGACCGCGATGTCGCAAAAAAGTATTGGCGTATTGCTGCGACACACCCAATGGCGTTTTATGGTGCGCTGTCTGCGACTATGTTGGGGCAAACACCGCAATATGAATTTTTTGAACAAGATGCCACAGATGAAGATTTTGCAGAATTGGCGAATACTAAGTATGGGAAAATGGCCCTGGCGTTATTACAGGTTGGTCGCAAGGATCGGGCCGAAGAATATTTAAGGTATTTAATTACATCAAAAACATCGGACAGGGTTTTGCATGCCGTTAATGCGATTGCGACCGTGTACGGATTGCCGCGCGTTTCTGTGCAGTCTGCATCTGTTATCAAGGATCGTGGAATCTTGGAAATTGATGATGATATTATTTATTCGGCGCAATATCCATTGCCAGATTGGGAACCGATGGGTGGATGGTCGATTGATCGGGCGTTGTTATTGGCGATTACAAAACAAGAAAGTAATTTCCGTGTGTCAGCAAAATCGGGTGCGGGTGCAAATGGTGTTATGCAATTGATGCCCAGTACCGCAAAACGCGTTGCCCGTGCAAATAAACTGGATATAACCCAAATGGATATGTCAAATCCAGAACATAATATGTTCCTGGGGCAACAGTATATTGTTGATTTGTTGGCACATGAACGGGTGGAAAACAGCATTATAAAAATGTTGGCGGCGTATAATGCAGGGATGGGGACGATGGTTAAGTTTGAAAAGTCGTTCTATACATATGATCCATTGTTATATATCGAAAGTTTTCCGGCATATGAAACCCGCAGTTATATTAAACGTGTAATGTCAAATTTATGGCTGTATCGTGCACGTTTGAATCAACCACTGACATCAATGGAAGAATTGGCAAACGGTAATTGGCCATTGTATAACAGCGAAGATGAATATGTTCAGCAACAAATTGCAGAACGAATGACGATTTAATCAGAAACTTATAGGAATATAAATAATTTAACAAAATAAATTTCTGTGTTAATATTTGCTGCGGTAAAAATATTAAACAAAAGGATTTATTATGGCAAATTGTATGGGAATGGACTGTGCGCATACGCGATAAAATAAAAACCGCCATTTGGCGGTTTTTATTCTTGGAAATATTTGGCGTGTTGCGTTTGTGAAACGCTGTACATTTTATCGAACAGTCGTTCCGCAGCATCCATATCAATCGGTGCGCCATTCATGGGGGTGGTGTAATCCGCGCCGTTTAATACAATCAGGCGTATTGGCATTAATGCTGTGCCACATTCAATGAAATATTTGGCATTGTCAAAATATTTACCATAGCAACGTCCGTTTTCGATACCAACATAACCATATTCGGCTAATGATTTACATGTGGGCTGGGTGCCGTATGTGATTTCACCATTTGGCAATGTTTCGTCTGGTTTGTCCAAAATTCCAGGACACCAAACATATACATTTGTGCCATTTACCGATGCGACTGTGCCATTTTCAGATGTTTTGCGACGGCCAAAACAATCGCCGTCAGTTCCCAATAAATTTGTGTCAAAATCAACCTTTATCTTTTTCCCGCCATCGCGTGCGATTTCGGCGCGCCCCATTGGTACTGGGTCACGGGAATATGCAACCAACGCATCGGGACATATTAATTTTAATCCCCAGCAATTGCTGGTCGCGTCCCACATTTCGGAATCAAAGCCCATACCCATTGTTGTATAGCAATCTGTGGGGTCAAGGCGACAGACGGTCGGTTGCATCCACCATGGTGTTGTGGCCGCATAGGTGTCACCCAAAGAGCAAAGTGCAAAGAGCAAAGAGCAAATGATAATGTTTGTTTTCATTTCTGTTTCCTGTTGCTGCCTATTTTATCAGATTTTTGTATATCCTGCAAGTTGGCTTATTGTGTTGCTGTTGTAGTGGTGATTTCTGCACAATATCCCCATTTGGTGTTTGCGGATGTTTCTGAATAGAATTTTTTGAACAGGGGGTCGCCCGTTGTATCGTGACAGCCGTCGGTGAACTCTGTTACTCCGTCGCCCGTAGTGCATGTGCCATTTGCACAACAGGTTTTATTTTCTACTTTGTCAATCCAGACGGTGTCAACCCATGTGCCGCCCAGGCGTTCGCATTCAGCGGACAGTGAATTTGACATGTCGTTGCGGATTTGGTCCATGACAACATTGATGTCCTGTAACACCGTTTGGGGCAGGGCGCGATCGGATTCTGATGGACGGACGCAGGCCTGCATCGCATAGCGTGCAAGTTTGTGGTATAGACTGCCCACATAGTCGTCGCCGCACATACCCCGAACTGCCACCACAGAGGCGTTGGGGTCAACGATTGGTGCGTCTGTACCCCCAGGGCATGTATAGCCATCAGGGCATTGTGCGCATGTGTTGCCAACCTTGGATTCTGGATTGTATTTTCCGTTAAAGGCAAGGTAGTAGCCAGGATTACATGATGCATATCGTTTGTATGTGGGGCACGAATATCCGCCAACGCTTT
>JAEDOP010000061.1 GCA_016301865.1 Alphaproteobacteria bacterium | reverse complement strand
TGTTGCAAACATTGGATAAATGTCCGGATAATCTGATATCAGGTGTTCTGCCAATATCGCCAATTCGCGACTGGTCATTAAATTATTCGGATCGGGCAGGCCACTTGCATTACCAAACGTGGATTGCTCCATTCCAATACTGCGTGCTTTTTCGGTCATTTTTGTGGTGAATGCCATCTCAGACCCGGCCAATTGTTCGGCCACAACAACCGATGCGTCGCCCCCCGACAGCACAATCAGCCCCAGCACCAAATCACGTACACTAATCGTCTGTCCCGCGACCAGGCAAACCTTACTGGCCGGATACCACTCTGGCCGGTTATAGTCCGCGTTTTCACTAACTGGGAATCGCGTATCCATTGTGATATTGCCTGCCTTTAACTCATCAAACAACACCGCCAGCGTCATTAACTTAATCATAGAAGATGGCGGCATCAGCGTATCCGCATTTTTTGCGACAATTTCCACGCCTGAATCATAGTCAATCAGAAACGCAGACTTCGCCTTGGTCTTGAATTCTGCGGCATTTACCACGCCCGTAATCAGCATTAAAAATAAAGCAAATAATTTCTTTTTCATGGTTTTGATATTAACAATTCTAAATCACAATGCCAATAAAATAATCATCCGCAATATCGATTAATTTCACATCGCAAATTGTGCGTGGCGCAATTGCACATCCATCAATTTTTACTGCAATATCATGTGGGCATCGTGCAATATTATTCTCTTCCATTAAAACCTGAACAGTTTTACCAACTTGTTCCCGCATAAATTCCGCACGGTTTGCGTTCGCAGCGTCATTTATTATGCGTACACGTTCTTTGGAAATTGCGCGATTTACCTGGTTTGGCATATCGGCGGCTGGTGTCCCCGGTCGGGGGGAAAACGGAAAAGCGTGAATCTTAATCGGTTTGGTTTCATGAACTAAATCCAACGTTTCTTGGAACAGTTCCTCTGTTTCTCCTGGAAATCCACAGATTATATCCCAACTAAATGTAATTTTGCCCATTCCGCGTTTTGCTAAATCGCGCACCCGTTGCGCTGTGTGTCGCCGACCCATAGATTTTAATATCGTATCCGACCCCGACTGCATAGAAAAGTGCAGGTGTGGCATCATGCGTTTGTTGCTTAAAATCAAATCAATGACATTGTCAATGTCCGGCACTGCCGGGTCAACCGATGACAGGCGCAAACGTTCAATTCCCGGCACATCCGCCAACAGACGTTTGCATAAATCCGAAATCAAACAAACCTGGTCGCCGTCTTTCTTGACATAGGATGCTAAATCCACCCCCGTCAGCACGATTTCCCCAAAACCATTTTCCACGGCGCGCCGTGTGTCGGCCAAAATATCTGCGTATTCAAATGATACTGCCATACCACGTAACTGGCGCGTGATACAGTACGCACAGTTATGATTGCACCCGTTTTGAATTTGAACAAATTGTTTAGATAATTTTGTGTCCACCTGGTTAAAAGCGACTATTTCTGGTTTTTTTATATCGATTTTGCCCCCGGTATAGCTGTCTAATTTCATTTTGTTGGCATTTGAAACCACAACAGTATTTGGAATTTTTGTAAACAGTTCTGGATTGCGCGTCGCCGCGCACCCAGTCACAAACAATGGCACGTTTGGATTTTCGCGCGCTATGCGTCGCACGGCTTGGCCTGATTGGCGTTCAGCCTCGGCTGTGACGGCACAGGTATTAATAACAATGGCCGTATTTACGTGCGGGCTTAACATATTTTGTATCTTTTCTGATTCCAGCGCGTTCAGCCGACATCCAAAAGATAGTGTTTTAATATTACTTTTTTTATTTTCTGCTTGCATTTTGACCATCCGAATGGCATTATAGCCTGACTGAAAATGATTTCAACAAAGGAATTAAAATGGCACGCACAACAAATTCTGATACATTACCATACGTAGAAAGCCGTTATGAACTGGGGATGCTGGCATCCCAGCGCGTTCGTGACCTTAACGGTGGTGCAGAACCTGTGGTCGCAAAAAACAACGACAAATTGACGGTTGTTGCCCTGCGTGAAATTGCCAGTGGAAAACTGGATGTTAACGCGGTTCGTCATGAATTTGTTCAATCTTACAAGGATGCGCCATCTGCCGCTGATGGTGCAGAATCCCTGGAAATTGGTAGCGAAGATCCATTACTGCGTGAAATCGACGCAGAATTAGAGGCGACCTTGGCTGACGACGAACCTGGCTCAATCACGGTTGACGAAGCGGTTGAAGCCGCCACCTCAGACGCAGAATAATTTAGATTCGGAGATGTCGCATAGTTGGTCTAGTGCGCTACATTGGAAATGTAGTATACTCGCAAGGGTATCAAGGGTTCGAATCCCTTCATCTCCGCCACTAATAAGGTACTGAAAGTACTTAATTTTTAATAAAACATCGCCGTAAAAAAGCGATGTTTTATTTTTGTAAAAATGGGTAAAAAATATCGCTTTGTTTGGGGTAAAAATGGGTTTTGTGGGGCTAAAAAAATAATGGCGATAGATGATGTAAAAAAGGTAAAAACGCACGACGAGCCAAAGGTATCGAATTTTCGAGTATATTATGAACCGCCAGAAATATTCCCCTCCATCGGAGGGGTGTTTTTATTTATAAAAACGGGGAGGGTTCCGCCACTTTCCCACCACAAGGTTACCAGTATGTGCAACGAAGTTATCAAATAATCGAATATTTGCACTGCTTACATACAATGGGTAAAACTGAGATGTCAAAAAAAGAAAAAAGCAGCATGTAATCCAGTTTTAGGGTCTAGGTTATAACTGGTTTTCTTTTGCAAGTTTATAGATGTTATTTACATTAATCTGTTGTTTGCCCGACAGGATCTTATTTACAATTTCTGGGTTCATGTACGCCACCTCCAAACATCGGTACACATGGCGCAATGCAACATGCTCAGCTCGACCGATTGTGTCCACATCACCACCGCATTCGTACATTTCACGATATCGCCAGGCAGTTGCAAATATTTTTAATATCAAGTGGTTATTTTCTGTAATACTTAGCGTTCCATTGCGGCCATCGATGAATCTGGTATTTACATAGCGACGTAGTATCACCGGTCGAACGATCGTTACCATGTCGCCATTAACACTGTATTCCATGGGGTTTGCATTTTGATTGATATGATATTCAGATAAAAATGCATTGAATAACTGTGGGGTGGTATTGATATGAAATACCAGTTTTTCTTGTGAATAAATAGCTCGGTCAATCATAGTGTGTACCAGCTCTCGCTTTTGTAAATAGGACAGGTCATCCCACACAATCCGTTTCAATGCCATGACCACATTTTGGGGCAGGGTACTCATATCACTGTTCAGAAAATCCGCCACAACAGACATGGCTATTTCATCCACCTGTGCCGCCGGCAGATAGAACCCCCGTGTTGCATAGTAATATGGGCCGACCTTATCTTTAGGGCAGGCGTGCTGATTGGCAAAACGCACGCCTTTGTCGTTATACAGCTTTCGCGACAGCAGATTTGGCGACCGCCTGCGATGACTGGTATTATTAGAATTTGCAATCAGTGCATCTTGTACACGCTGAAAAACATCTGGGGACACAATTGCTTCATGTTCTCCACGTGCGACATTATTGCTTACTTTGTTTTCAATCATCCCGATATAGATTTTATCTCGCAGAATCTTATGCATGCTGTTCGGGGTAATTGGATTCCCGCCACGTTGTTGCTCCTTGGCGGTTGTCCAAGTTTTAGCGCGAATGCCATTGCTTTCGGCCCATAGGGTCAGGTCATTCACAGATTGCAGTTCTAAGTATTTTTCGAACAGCTGTCTAACTTGCTCGGCTTCGGCTGGATTTACAATCAGTTTCTTATTTATAACATCATAACCTAAGCGTGGCATCCCGCCCATCCATATGCCTTTTGCTTTACTGGCACGTATTTTATCCCGTACTCGTTCGCTGGAAACTTCACGTTCAAATTGGGCAAATGACAGCAACATATTCAGCGTCAATTTACCCATAGATGTACTGGTGTCAAACGATTGGGTTATGGACACAAAGTTCGCATTATACTTGTTGAAATACTGCATCATCTTATGAAAGTCCAAAATGGAACGTGATAACCGATCACCCTTATAAACCACCACGGTATTGACCAAACCATGTGCCATATCTTACAACATTTGTTTCAGGGCAGGCCGTTCCATAGTCCCACCAGAAATCGCAGCATCACTGTAAGTTTTATAATATTGCCACCCATTGAATGATTGGGACGCAATATACGCTTTACATGCCTCTTCTTGGTTCTGCAGGGAATTGAACTCCATATCAAGTCCATGCTCGGTTGACTTGCGTGTATAAATCGCACACTTAATTGTCATGTTTAACTCCTATATTGCTTGCAATTAGTGCTTACAAAATGCCATAAGTCAAGTTATATAAAGTCGTTGAATTTTAGCGTATTTAGCCTACAATATACGCACATATACAAAGGGTTAAAAAATGGCTGTTTTATGTATGTCCGTTGATACAAGTGCATTTATGAAAAAAAACGAATATTATTTATGGTATAAAGGGATTTATATAAAATATCTTAGAAAAAACAAACCTGACGGTTCAAAAGACCTTAATTATACTGATTCAATTTTAAGTTTTGCAAATACTTCTTTTGAGGAAAAGGAAATCTGGCGAAAAATGGCAGAATGCATGCGAGCTTGGGCATATGCAAATAATTTGGATATAAATTTGGTTCCAGGCCTCATAAATTATTGTCGCACGTCACCAGATCAAATAAAAAAATTCCAAAACATGTATTCTGAACATAAAAGGTGTGCTTTTGAAAAAACTTTTGTGCCAGGCACAGAATTTGTTAGAATTGCCAATATAGACACAGATGAAAAAGCTGAATTACTTAGATTGTATACAGAAGCCAATTCTAATTTTAATATATATTTTCAAATATTATTTTTCTGGCACACAATTGTGTACCCTTCTGGCAATGATGATACTGCGGCCCAATATATTAATGACCATATTATCTATGCGGAACAATCTAAAGGCGAAGGGTTTTATCGCAGAGAACTTTTTCATGGCGCTTTTGATAGAGCAGATACGACGAATATCGGAGGTTATATAAAAAGCAAAATAAGACACGCTATTGCACATATTGTTCGACATGGTCACCAAAATCTGATAATTGATGACATTGATCAAAGGCATCATTTAAATTGTGTGGTAATGCTTTTAAAAGATATAGCAAGGTATAAACTTGATAATGATTACGATTTCAAAATGAATGCACCAATATCT
>JAEDOP010000060.1 GCA_016301865.1 Alphaproteobacteria bacterium | reverse complement strand
GAACGGCGGGAACATGGGCGAAGAGGGCAGCGTTGTGTTCATGTTCACACGCGCAGGCCAGATTATGTACCCAGCGTCAATCGGCAAAACCGAAGATGAAATGATGGAAATTATTATGGAGGCCAATGCTGACAACCTGGAAACGTCCGAGGAAGGCTTTATCATCACAACAAAACCAGAAGACTTTGTTAACGCACAAAAATATCTGGCCGATGTGTTGGGTGAACCAGAACAGGCAGGATTGACATGGTTGCCAAATATGCCAATGGATTTGGACGACGAAGCGTATGCCAAGTTGGAAAAGTTGGTGGATGCGCTGGATGCGAATGATGATGTGCAGAAAGTCTTTACCGCCGCAGAATAAACAAAAATAATTCATCTAAAAACAAAACCGACAACTTATGTAGCTTCTGTACACTGCGTTGTCGGTTTTATTTTTATCTAAACTATTTTTGTTTATTCTGTTTCAAGCGCAAGGGGTTGGGTTGTTTTTTTGTGTTGATTTGGGGTGGCACTGTCCATATCTATACCATTATCTTTCATTTTTGTATGGTTTATGTGTTTGTCGGTTTTATTTTTATCTAAACCATTTTTGTTTATTCTGTTTCAAGCGCAAGGTGCTTGACTTTTTATAGATAAAGGAATAACATTGTTTTTATGAAAATGTTTGGTTTGTTCTTTACAACAACTACTACAACCCCGTTGGGGGTGTAAATTCTATCGCGGTGCGTGGCACAAATTCTTATAATCAAACAGTTAATCAAATTAAAAAAATATAAAATATAAAAAGGCTTTTATTATGGCATATGATATCGAATTAATACGTCATTCATTGGCACACGTTATGGCAGCGGCGGTTAAAAAATTACACCCAGATGTTAAATTTGCGGGTGGTCCGGCGATTGAAAATGGATTTTATTATGACTTTGATACAGAATATCGTTTTTCCGAAGATGATTTTGCCCAGATTGAAAAGGAAATGCGCGATTTAATCAAGTCTAATGGTCGTTTTGAACAGAGAAATGTTTCGTTGGCCGAGGCTAAGGAAATTTTCGCAGACCAACCATATAAAATGGAATGGTTGAACGAATATGATGCAGCGGGTGAAGCATTGTCAATCTATACTTTCCG
This sequence comes from Alphaproteobacteria bacterium, assembly GCA_016301865.1. GTDB lineage: Bacteria > Pseudomonadota > Alphaproteobacteria > Rs-D84 > Rs-D84 > Enterousia. The sequence continues at coordinate 4,303 of JAEDOP010000060.1, read as the reverse complement.
TGATTTTACGGATTTGTGTCGTGGGCCACACGTGGAAAGTTCCAAGGATTTACCACGCGACAGTTTTAAAATCCGCAGTGTTGCCGGTGCGTACTGGAAGGGGGATTCAAAAAACAAAATGTTACAGCGTATCTATGTTGATGCGTTCGCAACACGCGAAGAATTGGATAATTTCCTGAAAATGCAGGAAGAGGCCGCCGCGCGCGATAACCGTAAATTGGGCAAGGATATGGATTTGTTCCACTTTGAACCAGAATATGCACCGGGGGCGGTGTTCTGGCATGACAAGGGGTACAAGATGTATCGCCGTCTGATTGAGTATGTACGTGCGCGCCAGGAACGGGCGGGATACCAGGAAATTTCAACGCCGGCTGTTATGGACAGATGTCTGTGGGAACGCAGCGGACACTGGGCAAAGTATGGTGAACATAATTATTCAGGTAAAACCCAGGATGGTAAAGTGTTCTGTATCAAACCGATGTCGTGTCCGGGTGGTATGTTGGTGTTTGGACATGGTCTGCGTTCGTACAAAGATTTGCCATTATATATGGCCGAATTTGGCAAGGTTCATCGTTACGAGGCGGCGGGCGGTCTGTCAGGTCTGATGCGTGTGCGTGAATTTACCCAGGACGATGCGCATATTTTTTGTACCGAAGAACAGTTAGAAGAAGAAGTGGTTAAAATCCTGCGCTTTATCAAAGATATTTATGGCAAGTTTGGTTTTGATAAAATTACCATGAAATTGGCAACGCGCAAAGAATCAGAATTCCGTATTGGGTCGGATGAAATTTGGGACAAGGCCGAAGGTGCATTAAAGCATGCGCTGGATGCGAATGGGATTGAATATGAAATCGCCGAAGGGGATGCAGCGTTCTATGGCCCAAAGATTGATAACTATCTGTGCGATTCGATGGGGCGTGTATGGCAGTGCGGTACAGTGCAATTGGATATGAATTTGCCAGAACGTTTTGATTTGACCTATGTTGGTGAAGATGGTGAAAAGCATCGTCCAATTATGTTGCATCGTGCGATGTTGGGGTCAATTGAACGCTTTATGGGTGTGTTATTGGAATCAACGGGTGGTAATTTGCCACTGTGGTTGTCGCCAGAGCCGGTTGTTGTTACACCAATTTCACAAAAACATGCCGATTACGCAAATGAAGTTGTCGAAATGTTGCGTAATGCCGGTGTGAACGCGCGTGCGGATTTGAGAGATGAAAAGGTCAACTATAAAATCCGTGAACTGTCGTTGGCCAAGACGCCAATCATCGCAGTTGTTGGTGAAAAAGAAATGGCAGACAGAAATGTCACACTGCGCAGGTTGGGGGTTGAACAACAGGAATCAATGTCACTGGACGCATTCGTCGAAATGATGCAAGATAGTGTTAAGATGCCTTTGTAATTAATGAGCAAAGAGCAAAGCGCAAAGAGCATTTTATTTGTGATTTGGGCTTTGTCTTTGCAGGAATAATAAAAGGAACATATATGAAAAAAATAACTTTGCTGTTTGCACTTTGTTCTTTGGGCTTTGTTTTGGCGGGATGTGCAAAACAGTGCGCGGTAGAGCCGATTGTAGAACAAAATCAGAAGTTAATTGTGCCACCAAATTTTGGAAATATGCCGAAATAGTGATATGTGTGACAGGAGACATGAGATATGATTTTTGTGTCTTCTGTTTTTTTTATGTTCTATTTGTTTGGTTATTGTTTTTTTTTATGATATAATATTCGTAATGAATAAGAGGGGGATTTTATCATGAACGATGATAATAGCTTGGATTTGTTAGATCTGGATGATAATGGTGCAATGGATACATTGCCAGATGCAACGCCATTTGTGGCGCCACGTCCAAAAAAACCATGGTTGCTGTTAAGTATTGGGTTGGTTGTTATCGTGCTGGCAACTTATGTTATCATTCGTGCGATTGGTGATGAATCTTCGTCTTCGATAGAAGTGGATTTGGACGCGCCGGTTGTTGTAGATGCGGGACAGGGCGCAGATATGAATGTTATGCCACCGGTACAGCCGGTTCAGGCGCAACCACAACCGGTTCAGGTTAAATCACAACCGGTTGCACAGCCACAGCCAAAACCACAGCCGGTTGTACAGCCACAGCCAGTGGCAGCAACGGCGGGTGTGCCGGTTCGTGTCATAGAAGAACGCAAAGAAGTTAGGTTTAATCCGGCTGCAGAATCAAAGCCTGTGGCACAGCCAAAACCCGCGGCAAAACCAGCAGTAAAGCCGGTTGCCAAGGCGGCAGTGAAACCGGCAACAAAGCCTGTGGCAAAGACAGTTGCCAAACCTGTGGCGGGGGCGTGGTATGTTCAATTTGGCTCGTACAGCACGCGTGCGTTGGCGGAAAGCGCCCAGCGTCAGATTCAAAATGCACACAAAAGTTTGTTTGATGGGCAACAGTTTGTAATCTTGGCCGCGCAGTTAAAAGATGGTAAAACAACATATCGTTTGCGTGTTGCGTTCAAGACGGCAGCGGATGCAAATGGGTTCTGTCGTAATGCCAAGTCTGATGGACTGGATTGCTATGTTGCGAAATAAATAGGAGTTTGAAATGTTTGGACGTTTTGGATGGGCAGAAATTCTGGTTATTGTTGTTTTGGTGGTTATTTTGTTCGGGTCGAATAAAATTCCAGGCATGATGAAAAATTTGGCGGATGGTTTGAATATTTTTAAAAAGGAAATAAAAAAGACTGCGCCAAAGCAAGAAGCGAAGCCACAGAAAAAATCTGTTGCAAAAAAAGCACCTGTGAAAAAGCAACAGAAAAAGAAATAAATAAAAATCCCGCAATTGCGGGATTTTTATTTGTGTTAGTGTTTGCCACCGATTTTTGTGCGACCGCCCATTAACGGTTGCAGTTTTTTTGGGATGTTCACCGAACCGTCTGGGTTTTGGTGGTTTTCAATTACGGGTACAATTGCGCGTGGCAGGGCGATACCTGTGTTATTTAATGTTGCGCAGAATCGCAGTGTTCCGTCTGATGCGCGGTAACGTGTGTTGGTGCGGCGTGCCTGGAATGTGCCAATCGAAGAACACGAACCCAGTTCGCGGTATGTGTTTTCACTGGGGAACCAGGCTTCGACGTCGTGCATTTTAACCTTGTTAAATCCCATGTCGCCAGTACATGCCGCAATAACGCGGTATGGTAATTCTAAATCTTCCATTACTTCGCACAGGTTATTTAACAAATGTTCATGCATTTCGTCCGATTGTTCGGGGGTGCAGTAAATATACTGTTCAACCTTGTTAAACTGGTGTACGCGCACGATTCCGCGGGTGTCACGACCGGCGGCACCGGCTTCTTTGCGGAAACACGGGGAAAAACCCACGTATTTAATTGGCAAATCTTTTTCGTTTAAAACTTCGTCACTGTGCAGCGAATTTAAGATGATTTCAGCCGTTCCCGCCAGGCAACGATCTGTGTCGGTTAACATAAATACATCGTTGTTCATGACGGACAGGTCCGAACCCATAAAGTGGCCAGCGTTAAAGATGGTCTGGGGTTTTGTAATTGATGGACAGTTTACGAATGTGAATCCGCGTGCCATCAGTTTTTGCAGAACGTATGTTTGAATTGCCAATTCCAGTTCCGCCGCTTCGCCAAACAGGGCATAGGTACGGGTGCCACAGATTGATGCGATTTTTTCAGGTTTCCACCAACCGTTCATTTCCAACAGTTCCCACTGTGGACGTGGGGTAAAGTCAAATTCGCGTGGTGTGCCAACGCGTCTGATTTCCACGTTTTCTGTGTCGTCGCGACCAATTGGCGCGTCGTTTGATGGAATTTGTGGGACGCAGTGCAATAAATCGTTTAACTGGGATTCTTTGTCCGCAAGTTCAGCCATGTCGGCCGCGATTTCGTTCGCAATTTCGCGCGAACGCGCGATTAACGGTGCGCGGTCGGTTGCGGTTGGAATTTCGCGTGTGATTTTATTTTTTTCGGCGGTTTTTGCCTGGGTGATTGTTTTCAGTTCACGAACGCGTGCGTCCAGTGTCAAGATTTCGTCTGTGTAATCTGTCATGCCTCTGACCCGGCAGGCGTTTTTAACGGTTTCTGGGTTTTCACGAATAAATTTTATATCCAACATTTTCTTGTTCCTTCGATTTATCTTTGGGATATATGTTATTATGGTGCGAACGGTTTCGCAATTACAAAATCAATAAAGTGTATGCTAAATTATTCCCCCAACGGGGATGACGAGAAAGACGAGAAAAATACAAAACTGAATTTCATATCGTTTTAATTATAAATCTTTTTTTATGATTGTGCAATAAATTCGTTTGCGTTGT
>JAEDOP010000059.1 GCA_016301865.1 Alphaproteobacteria bacterium | reverse complement strand
CGTAAGCGTGACCATGGCGCGTTGATGTTCGTTGACCTGCGCGATAATTATGGTATTACACAGATTGTTTTCGATGGTGGTAATGAAGCGTTGGAAAAAGTGCGCCCGGAATCTGTGATTAAGGTTGTTGGCACGGTTGTTGCACGTGACGCGTCGGCCATTAATGATAAAATCCCAACAGGTGGTATTGAAATTCAGGCGACGTCGTTCGAAGTGTTGACCAGTTCAGATGTGTTGCCATTCCAGGTGTTTGGTGATGATGATTCAGTCGCAGAAGATTTAAGATTAAAGTATCGATATATCGATTTGCGTCGCGAAAGTTTGCACAAGAATATTTTGTTCCGTAATCGTGTGATGAAATTTCTGCGCGATAAAATGTGGGATATGGGATTTTCAGAATTTCAGACGCCAATTTTGACCGCGTCAAGTCCAGAGGGGGCGCGTGACTTTATTGTCCCCAGTCGTAATCATCATGGTCTGTTCTATGCGTTGCCACAGGCACCACAGCAGTTTAAACAGTTTATCCAGATTTCTGGGTTTGATCGCTATTTCCAGATTGCGCCATGTTTCCGTGATGAAGATTTGCGCGCAGACAGATTGTTGGAATTCTATCAGTTGGATTTGGAAATGTCGTTTGTGGACCTGCCGGATATTCAGGCGGTTGGTAATAAATTAATGCCAGAATTAATTCGCGAATTTGTCCCAGGGGCAAAGATTTGCGCGGATATTCCACATATTCCATTTGACGAAGCGATGCTGAAATATGGTTCGGATAAACCAGATTTGCGCAACCCAATCGTCATTCATGATGTGACGGAAATTTTCCGTGGGTCTGATTTTGGAATCTTTGCGAGTGCCATTGAAAACGGCAGTGTTGTGCGCGCAATCCCAGCACCAAATTCGGCCGATAAACCACGTTCTTGGTTTGATAAATTGGGTGAATTCGCGGTCAAAGAATTGGAATTGGGCGGATTGGGATATATCATTTTTGCAGATGAAGCCAAAGGGCCAGTTGCGAAAAAGTTAGACGCGGAACGCATTGCGAAACTGCGTGAAATTGCCGGTGATAATTCATCATTGTTCTTTGTTTGCGATGAAAAAAATACCGCAGCCAAGGCGGCGGGCAAGTTGCGCAACAAGTTGGGCGATGATTTAGGTCTGATTGACGAGAAGGAATTTAGATTCTGTTGGATAGAAGAATTCCCATTCTTTGAAGCGGATGAAGAATCACCAACAGGGATTGCGTTTACGCATAATCCATTCTCGTTCCCGATGGCAACGTTGGAAGAATTGAATACTAAAAATCCATTGGAAATCAAGGCTGCACAGTTTGACATGGTGTTAAATGGTGCAGAAATTTGCAGTGGTGGTTTGCGTAACTTTAACCCAGAGGTTATGTTAAAGTGCTTTGACATCACAGGGTACAGTGAAGAGGTTGTTAAGGAAAAATTTGGTGGTATGTACACCGCGTTCCAATATGGCGCGCCACCGCACGGTGGATGCGCGTTTGGTTTGGACCGATTGGTTCAGATTATGTTGGATGAACCAAATCTGCGCCAGGTGGTGATTTTCCCAACCAATCAACGTGGACAAGACCTGATGATGGGGGCGCCGACAACTGTGACGGAAAAGCAGTTACGCGAAGTTCATATTCAGGTTCGCAAGAAAAACTAAAAACAAAAATCCCAGCAACGCTGGGATTTTTTTGTGGAATTCATACCTGTTGGCAAAGGTGTTTATATATATATAATTTTGTGCATGAAAATAAGAGAGAATATATGCACAAAAATATAAATAAACTGTGTGAATTGATGGGACTGAATCAATACCAAAGTGGTAAATTAAAAATGCACTGCGAGCGTTATAATTTTTCACGTCTGGAACAACGTGGTGGTGTTCTGTTTGCACCGTATGCAACACATGGATTGTGGCAATATATTGGAAAAGTTTTGTTTGGGGGGCGTGCGGATTTGATTGGAAAAAATTCTGTGCTGTTGCGGGGACGGCGTGGAATTAGATTTTATTCAAACGGGTATCATAGCGTGCGTGCGGGACGATATACATACTATGCAGATGCCACAGGACGTATTGTTTCGCGCCAAGAATTTATGGATAATAAATCAAATTAAAATTTATTATGCGTTTTTACAAATGCACGCATAAAGCCAGGGTCAATTTGACGCATTATATCGGACAGTGAATATTCACGCATGCCGTCTGGGATAATGCTTAATTGAATTGTTGCGGGGGTGGGGGCTGTGCCACGCAGGGTTAAATCAAATTCAGCCGTCATATATCCGTCGGTTATTGCAAAGCCACCAATGCCGGTTGTGTGTCGCATTGCGATTGTTGTTGGCGCAGTGGTGATAAAGTTGCCGCGTTCATAGTCGCCAATAATCTGTATTTGTTTTAGCGCGGTTTCGCCCCCGCTTAGCGCGCGTGATAATGCATATTCTGCGTTCAGGGATGTTATGTTTTCAGCCGATGCATAGAAACCATCAATCCCAAGACCTGATAAATAACCGCCGTCAAATGTTAAATCCAGTGTGCCGCGCAGGTTGTAATAAATATCGTGTGCGATTTGGCCCGATGTTGTCATTTCAATTTGGCCGGTTATCGTCGTGTCGCGGATGTTTAATGGCATATTATCGGATAACAAATAACCGTTTATGACAAAGCGATTTAACTGTGCAAAAATTTCATAATTAATTTTGTCGCGTTCAATTGTGGTCAACATGTTACCACGTGATGCGTCCATGATTGAAAATGTCTGGGCGTTTGGCTTTAATGAATAAACAAAGTTGTTGTATTCATTGTCGTTGTATATTAATCGTTCGGCAGATAATGCAATGTTTGCCGGAATGCCAAATAATACCAACAATGGTTTGTTGGTGCGAAATTCAAGTTCGGCATAGTTATCAATAAATGCACGATTCTTGAATGCATCGATTGATAGTTGTGGTGTGTGCAGTGTGATACTGTTGTTTGATGCACTGCCGGTAAATTCATGATCGTTTATTTTTATCGTCAGGTTGGATATTTGACCGTCTTGGTAGAATCCAGAAACAGTGTATTCGGAATCGTTTACGGATTGTAAATCAATGTTTGGCAGCCAGGCCTTGAAACTGTGGCCGGACAGGTGAAAGTAATTGTCATATTGGGACAGTTGCCATGTGCCGTCGTATGGGGTAAATGTTAACATGCCACCACGCCATGCAAAATCACCGTATGCGTCTTTCATAAAGTCAGGCAGAAATGGGATGTGCGCCCCCATAAATGCCAGGGTTTTGTTTTTTGCAAAGTTATATTCAGCATGTGTTTTGTCGCCGTTGATTTCGTATGTACCACCAATGTCGGAAAACTGAAAATCAATGCGACCAGATGTGCCCAGTTTTTTTATCATTTTTATAAATGTGTCATCCGTTGGCATGGGGTTGCTGGATTGGACCGATATGTTAAATTTGTCGCCATCAACAGACAGGTGGCCCGACAAGTCGCCATATGTGAACATGGAGCATGTCCAATTGGTTGGTGTGCCGGAAAACAAGCACATAGAATTTGTGCCGTTAATGGGCATTGTTATCATTATATTTTCAGCGCCGTTGGCGGTAATTGTACCACCAGTGATTGCAATATCATCGGCGACAATATTGGCAATTTGTAATTTGTCAGATGTGCCGGTTGCCTGAATCCGCAGGTGATTGAATTTGTGATTGGCAAATGTTAGATTGCCATAAAAATCAAGATTCAAATTGGTTTTGTTGATTAATTTTCCCGGTGTTATCAGAAATGAAAAGTCATAGTCGGTATTGTCCGAGACAAGTTGTATATTCTTTTCACCGGTGGGCAGAACATCGATATTGCCAGATACGTTGTCTGTGTTTATGTTCATCAGTTTATATCCGTTGCCACCATCCCATTCAAAGTTTGCGGTTAGTTTGATTGGTTGGTCTGTTTTTGGGGCGTCAAATCCAAACCATGAATTTATGTTGGCGGTTTCAATAGACAGGTGGCCACGGATTGTGCCGTCTGAATACATTTGGCCGGTGATGTCCAGGTTGTTATTTTTATTCTTGATATTAAATGTGTCGCCGATAAATTCAACATCGTATTTTTGTTCGGATGTACGGATAATGCCGTGAAATTCGCCGTTTGAAAATTCTGCGCGAATTATGCGGAATTTTAATCCCATAAATTCAATGTTACTGTTGTATATTTCAAGGGTGTGATTAAGGCCCATAGGGGATAGTTTGTCGATTTTTATATCAGCGTCATAGATAATAACTGCATTCTTTAAATGGGCGTGTTCCATATCGAATAAATCATGAAATGGAACAGACAGCATCACAGAACCAATGCGTGCCGTCGGCACGACAACATCGTGTGCCACAATTGTTGCGCCACCAATCAGACTGAAATGAATGTCGCCATTTAGTTTTGCAGGTACAGCCATTTGGTCGTAAATCGAACGTTCGATTATTGGACGAAATTTGTTCAGGGTTATCATCGGTGGGATAATTATGACAGCCAAAGCAAATGCGCCGATGGTGCATATCAGCGTCCAGAATATTCTGCGTTTGTGTCTGGGTTTTAATGCCATTCCCGTCCCCTTGTGTTTTCATTATAATGGATTATAATTAATGTTGTGAATAAAAAAATGAAACGTGCGGAATTTTATCTTGAAAGTTCTTATCAGCCGATGGGGGACCAGCCAACGGCAATTGCTGAGTTGGTAGATGGGGTGAATGCTGGAAAACAATCCCAGGTATTGTTGGGGGTGACGGGGTCTGGTAAAACATTTACCATGGCAAATGTTATTGCAAAACTGGGACGACCGGCGTTGATTATGGCACCGAATAAAATTCTGGCGGCGCAATTATATACGGAAATGAAGTCGTTCTTTCCGCGTAATCATGTGGAATATTTTGTGTCGTACTATGATTATTATCAGCCAGAGGCATATATGCCGACAACCGATACCTATATCGACAAAGATGCATCGATTAATGAACAATTGGACCGTATGCGTCACAGTGCGACGCGCGCCATGCTGGAAGAACGCGATGTTGTGGTTGTGTCGTCTGTGTCATCGATTTATGGTATGGGTTCGCCCGAACAATATGCGGGTATGAAATTGGTGTTAAAGGCGGGCGATGTGATGTCAATGCGTGATGTGATGCGCGCGTTGGTGGATATTCAGTACAAGCGAAATGATACCGCATTTGAACGTGGGGCGTTTCGTGTGCGTGGGGATACGCTGGATTTGTTCCCGTCGCATGCCCAAGACCGGGGGTGGAAATTATCGTTCTGGGGCGATGAAATCGAAGAAGTTTGGGAATTTGATACGTTGACTGGGGCAAAATTACAGAAACTAGAACGGGTGGTGGTGTATCCAAATACACACTATGCGACACCGATGCCCAGTGTATTGCAGGCCTTGAATCAAATTCGCGCAGACCTGAAAGAACGCTT
>JAEDOP010000058.1 GCA_016301865.1 Alphaproteobacteria bacterium | reverse complement strand
TCGGCCAAGCCGATAAGTAAATTTGGTGGATGTGATTGGACTCGAACCAACGACCCCCTCCATGTCAAGGAGATACTCTAACCATCTGAGCTACACATCCGATAAAGCCAGTCGATTATAACAAAGTTTTTTTCAATTGCAAATTATTTATATAATTACTTTTAACGGCATTCTGATACCAACTGTTGAATCTGGGCAGATAATACCAGGTCAGATGCCAATTGCTTTTCAATCTGTTTGATTGCATATAATACAGTTGCATGATCGCGACCACCAACAAAGTTGCCAATTTCAGACAATGATAACTGGGTCGCCTGTTTCAATACAACCATCATTGTCTGGCGTGCCAATACCAATGCACGGGAACGGCCCGAACCACATACCGCATCGTATGATACACCCAGTTTTTCACACATTGAACGTACCATCGCAACCGGTGTTTTAACAGTCTGCAATGTGTCCGCCAACAAACGCGTCGCAACCGACATATCAACAGACGCACCCATCAAGTCAACATAGGCACGAATCTTTTTCGCAACGCCCGCAATCATGTGGCCGTCATTCGCAATGCGCGCACACAATGCATCGGCAACATCCGTCGCAACACCCGCACGACGCAACATAACAGATTTTACATACGCGTTTGGCGATGCAACATCTGCAACCAGGCCAGACGCCAACAAAGATTGCGCGTGACGATCAAACCCCGTCAGGTTGTTTGGCGCCGCGTTCGCAGTCAGAACAACGTTCTTGCCCGCGTTGCGCAAATCAACAATCAATTGCATAAATTCGTCGGTCGATGCACGTTTGCCAGATAATGCCTGGACATCGTCCAAGATAAATGTATCACACTTGCGGCAGAAATCTTTGAATGCAAAAACATTGTGTTCTTTCAGGCTGCGTGTGAATTCAGATACAAATTGCGACCCAGACATCTTTACAACGCGACCCGTCGCCGCACCCGAAATGCATTCCGTCAACAGTGTTTTTCCACAACCCGCCGCACCATAAATAAACAAAGGTGAAAATGGAACAGATGCGGTTGCAACCTTTTTACAGGCGGATACAACAAACAAATTTTCATCACATGTGATAAAAGAATCAAATGCAACCGTTGCCGCAGGTGCAACAGTCGCCGCAGGTGTATATGTTTGCGTCGTGTTATCGTTTGCAACCGGCGCAGACGATACAGACGCGTTGTGAACAACAACTTTTAATGCCAGGCCAAATGTCGACGCAACAGATGACAACGCACCAAAGTGTACACCGTTAATAAAGTTTGCAGAAAACTGATTCTGTGCACCCAAAACCAATGTGTCGTTTTCAATATCAAATGTCAGTGGCGCAATCCAAGATGTATATGTCGCAGTGTCAAATTTTGCCGCAATCGCCCCCTTGATTGTTTCCAAATCTGCGTTCATTGCCATTGCCACTGTCTGCATACCTTTTTCTCCTTTGCTTATCACACAAGAGATTGTACAAACCACCCACATAAAACGCCATTTTCATGACATTTTCTGTTGCTTCTACATTCCCCTGCCCCAGTCAAATTTGTTCCAAGATGTATCTTTATTTGTTAATAAAAATTCATCCTGTTTTTTGATTACCTTCTTTCGTTTTGGATACGTTCAATAAGTTATAAGATAAAAATCAATTTGCAACAAAAGGTTGATTGATTTTTGATGAATGATTGTTTGACAACGATTCGTTTTTTTGCCAGATTTTCGCGCCTTGTATATACATTGTATAGACAATACACAAACTAGGCACGAACATAGCCACCATCAATTTTTCGTACAAGTCCGCCCAATTCCAAAATCACTAATTCACTTTTAATTTCCGAAATCGATTTTTTGACAATTTCTGCCAATACAGATTCCGAGACAGGAATTGTTCCAATCGCATCAATTAAATTATTTTCGGTATCAATTTTTTTTGAATTTTTTTTCTGATTTGTTTCTGGGTGGGATGCATCAAAAAAATCATTCGCACCCATACATAAACGCGCAACGCCAGACCGGATAAGGGAATTTGGACCAAAAGCCCTTAAATCCGATGGGTGTGATGGAATTGCCCAAATTTCACGATTTAATTCATGCGCGAATCGGGCCGTTGTCATTGAACCTGACTTTATATCCGCTTCGCCCAGAATCAGGCGACGCGACAGACCCGCCACGATTCGATTACGCTGAACAAAGTTTGTTGCAATTGGTGTAAATCCAACGGGCATTTCACTGATAACTGCGCCGCGCGCAACAATATCCCAATACAACGATTCGTTTTCCAGTGGCCATATATAATCCACCCCGCCCGCAAGTACCGCAATCGTTCCTGCGCCCGGCGCTGCGCGCAATGCACCGCGGTGGGCGGCGGTATCTGTGCCAATCGCCATGCCAGATACGACAACGGTGTTATTTTCTGCAAACCTTTGCGCAATATCGGCAACCAATTCCATGCCGGCCGCCGTCGCGTGACGCGTGCCAACAATTGATACCATATCACGCGTCAATATATCCAGATTACCACGCACAGTTAGGACGGGCGGATGATTTTTTGTTGCGCGCAAATGGCGCGGATATAAATCATCGGTGTCACTTATATAATATATATGTTGTTCGGTGGCGCGCGCCATTTCATCAGACACTGCGTCACGCAATTGTTCGGTTGGGCACAGCGCGGCAACCACATCATCAAGCGAACCAAACTTCTGAATCAGTGCGTTAAATTTCGCCGGACCAATGCCCGGGGTGCGCAAAATCAATAATCTGTTAAATATATCTGACATGATTTGTACCATAGGAAAAATACCATATTAAATAAAGCATATTATTTGCAAGCCATTTAAAAATCCCGCAAATGCGGGATTTAAAACCATTACTTGGCACACATCTTGTTATTAACACCGGGCAATACAAACGCATATTCGTATTCGGTGCATGCGGCCGGTTTTTTGGATGCGTCGGGCCAAACATCACAGGCACATTTTAAGTCGCCCAGGTATTTGATAAAGCGATTGTATTCAGCCTCGTTATCCTTTTTCAATACCGCCAATTGGGATTCCAGCAGTTCAAGCCCTTCTAGATCCTTTTGCCCTTCGACTGCGCCTTTGATTAGGCTATTTCCGAACAATTCCATTGCACCAACACCGACCGTCGCGCCACCGACCGCGCCGCCAACGGTTGCCCATGTACGGGCAGACTTTTTCGCATCCAGAATCCGTGATTTCAGGGTATCATAATTCGCCCATTCGCCACATGTAATGTCGCGACCCATTTCAAAATATTTAGATGGGACGTCGGCAACACTGATTTTTGGATCGTCGGATTTTAATTCAACCTTGACAAAACAGGTGTTGTTTTCGGGTTCTTCGACATCTTCTATCATTGTAGAATAACTGCCCAGATTACTGTAACGCGATGCCCAGACAAATGTATTGCCAATGCCGATGTTATTTTGCAGGCATGCACGTTTTTCGCGTTCGCGCTTATCTTTTTCCGCAGGCTTCATTTCATCCGGCGTGACCGCCAGTTTATCGTCAGGCGTCGCAACAGGTGTGGCAACTGTGCCAGACTGATATGCAATACCAGATAATTGATTCTTAGACGCAACCGCACGTGGCGTCGCCATCATTTGATTCGACATAGACGCGCGTCCACGCCCCGTGGCGGGCGTCATATTGGGTGCAGCCGCAATTGCGGACGTGGCAACCATGCACATTGCAATTAATGATAGGACAGATTTCATATTCTCTTTCCACTGTATATAATCTTTGGATTGTATTATATCACAAAATGCGTCAAAAAACAACAAAAAACGGGGACGCGCCCCGTTTTTCTTATTTTTTCCATTTCCATTCAATCTTGGATTCTGTACATGACAGCAAACGCTTGATATTTTCACGATGTCGCCACATGCACAACAGACCAATGGCCAGAAATGCAAAACCAACATTTGTGTTAATCGCAAATCCTAAAATCGGAATTAAACAAAATACAATTACCGCACCCAATGATGATATCCCGGACGTTAGTGCGACCACATACCGCAAAGGACACAGGACTGACCGCCAACAGCGTGCCGAACAGGGATGATATCCCCTTGCCCCCACGGAAACGCAGCCAAACCGGATAACAATGCCCAACGATTGCGACAAAACCACACCATGCACCAAATGCATCGCCTGCGATATATTTGCCGATGAATACGGCGGCCGCCGCCTTGGCCATGTCAAGAATCCAAACCAGACCCGCCATACGCAGTCCACCAACACGCATAACATTTGTTGCGCCGATATTACCACTGCCGACGCGGCGCAGGTCGCCCTTGCCCGCCAGGCGCGTCAACAACAACCCCATGGGAATTGACCCCAATAAATATGAAACAATAATACCAATTACATACATCATGTTATTTTTCCTTGATTTTGTGTTTGTTTGTTATAAAATATCAAAATCAAAACGAAAATAAAAGGAAAATAACGTGGCAAATCATAAGTCATCAGAAAAAAGAATTTTGGTAACTGCCAAGAAAAATGCAATTAACACATCACGTCGCAGCATTGTTAAAACCGCGACTAAGAAAGCATTGGTTGCAATTGAATCGGGCGACAAAGCGGCGGCAACAACAGCGGCCCGCAACGCAGAAAGCAAAATCATGAAATCAGCCGGCAAAATCATGCCCAAGAAACGCGCAGCGCGCAAGATTTCACGATTGGCCAAGAAAGTTTCCAAAATGGCATAAATAAAAAATCCCCCGAACGGGGGATTTTTTTTGAGATATGAGACAGGAAATATGAGACATGAGACACGAGACAGGAAATATGAGACATGAGACACGAGACAGGAAATATGAGACATGAATACCGCGATAAATAAAAGTTTATCGAAGTTTGCCCGTTGAGCAAACAAAGAGCAAATAGCAAAGCGCAAAGAGCAATTAAATATTAATTATAAGACTCGTCATTCCCGCGAAGGCGGGAATCCACTGCGTCGCAGACATTTTTATGCAGTCCCTGCGGGGCAATAGATACCCGCCTGCGCGGGTATGACGATTTTATTTTTTACTGCGCTAAACTTTTATTTAGCGTGGTATTCCTGTCTCATGTTTCCTGTCTCATATCTCAAAAAAAAATCCCGCCATTCGGCGGGATTTTTTTATTTACGCAGACCTAATTTCTTAATCAGGGCTTCGTAGTCAGATGGGTTACGCTTCTTGATGTATGCCAACAATTTCTTGCGGCGGTTAACCATCAACAACAAACCATGTTTTGAATGATTGTCTTTGTGATTAGCCTTCATATGTTCGGTCAAGTTGCGAATGCGTTCTGTCAAAACTGCAACCTGGGATTCAACAGAACCGCCGTTGTCAACGTCAGACACTTTGTATTCCTGAATCAATTCAGATTTTTTTGCTTTTGTAACGGACATTATGTTTTCCTTTTATTTTTTATATTGTTCGTTTTGGTCGCAAAACGCCATCCGATACCACACCAATTCCA
>JAEDOP010000057.1 GCA_016301865.1 Alphaproteobacteria bacterium | reverse complement strand
CGCGATATGCATACTGACCCGCTTTTTCTGTTTTTTCACGCGCAGCGCGATATGTTGAATGATGACGACCCAGGTAACCCTTGGCACGTGCTAATATTTTATTGTGCTTTTGTTTAACGGTTGTACCGCGTTTTACTCTTGCCATGACCTGTTACCCCCTTATTTCAAACCGTATGGTGCCAAGATTTTTGCCTGGCCCATCATGTTTTCGTTCAAATACTGTGGTTTTGCACCTGCCTTGTTTGCACGGGCAGATTTCTTGCGCAACAGTTTTTTATGAGAGTTGCGTGCAACACGGATTTTGCCGGTCGCGGTCATAGACGCACGTTTTTTCAAGTACGACTTGGTCTTTAATTTTGGCATTTTATATCCTTTTATTTTTAGATAGTTTTTGGTGTCTGGTGGCAATGCCTGCCACTTTGACTGACCATATTTTGCCAGATTTATTTCAAAAATCAAGTTTTTATTGAATATCGGAACTTTTGGGATTAAAGTATGGCCCGATGAAGCAAAATAATATATCTTCCAAAATATATCCGATTATTCGCGCGGTTGCAACGGCCGCTGTGTTGCCGGTGTTGTTTATTTATATCATGATTGCCAAACCGGATTATGCAATTATGAATGCGTTGGGACATATTGTTGTACCGGTCGCCCAGGTGGTGGGGGATGTTGTTACATGGCCGTTTCGCGTCGTTGGAAATACAATCAGTGGCATTGCCCAGATTTCATCCCTGCGCGAAGAAAATCGTGAACTGCGGGCGCGCCTGGACGCGGCATTGATTGATAAAAATATGTGCGATGTCGCAATCAAAGATAATCAGAAGTTAAGCAATGAATTGGGCCTGGTTAAAACACAGCCGCGCGACGCAGTTATTGCCGATGTAATTCACGATAATCGCGCAATGGGACATAATACTTTTATAATTAATCGCGGTGGACGCGACGGTGTTGAAACAGGTATGGTTGTCGCAACCACAGATATGAGATTGGCCGGCATTATTATCGACAGTGCAAATAACTTTTCACGGGTGCGTGCACTGACAGATGTGAATACAAATATTGCAGTACGTGTCGTTGGTTCAGAAGTATATGGCTTTATGACCGGAAACGGGTCAAGCAAACCAACAATGGGTTTTTTCAGCAATCCTGAATTTAAACCAACCAAGGGTATAAAACTGGTGTCCAGTAATATTTCAGGCGTATTGCCGGCCGGACTAATTGTTGGGGAAATGATTGACGAAACAGATGTCAATGTCGCCAATCCAAATGAAATATCGCGTGTTATGGTACTTAAATTTGACACACCTAAAAACGAATACAGATGAAAGAAAATATAATTCATTTTTTACGCGTTGCATTTCCGTTTTTATTAACGGTCGGACTGTGGCGATTAAGTGGCCCGTTTTGGAATCCGGCGGGGGTGCTGGCGATTATTCCAATCTTTATTTGTTCATTTGTACGGCCAACAAACTGGTTTTTGTTATTTTCTATGATAATGTGTGTATGTTTAGATTATAATTTTGAAACAGTATGTTTTTGGTTGGCGATGTATTGCCTGTTCTATGCAATCAACAGTTTTCAAACCTATATCGATATTACACGAATGGATAACCATGGATTATTTGCGTTTATGGTGTTTTTTGGTGTTGCCATTTTTATTCAAACTGTTTCTAATTTTTCATTTATGAATATTCTGCGTGGGGCGTGGATGTTCGTGTGGGGATGTGCATTATATATCCCAATTGCAAAATTAATCAAAAGGGTTGGCGATGATAGATAAAGAAGTCGCAAGAACCTTTGATAGACGCAGTGCACTGTTTTTAACCGCAGGGGCGGTTTTGACGTCTGCATTGGTGCTACGAATGTTGCATATGCAGGTGTTTAGTTATCGTGACTATAAAAAGAAAAGCGAAAGTAATTCATATCGTATTCAAATCGATATGCCAGAACGCGGCAAGATTTTATCACGCAGTGGTACGCCAATTTCACGCGACGCGCCGATTTATCGTATCTATATCGTACCCGAAGAAGCACATGACCTGGATGCGTTGGTCGATACAGTTGCGGCGGATTTAAATCTGCGGGCAAAGCGTGTTGAAAAGATACGCGCAAAAATAAAAAAACAATTAAAATTTCAACCTGTGTTGGTCAGTGAAAATACAAACTGGAACATATTGGCAAAATTACAGGCGAAAAATTTACCGGGCCTGCATGTGGAAAGTGGGTATGCACGAATCTATGAAATGGGGCCGGCGGGCGCGCAGATTTTCGGATATGTTGGCGAACCTAAGACGCCTGTGCCAAACGCACCGTTTTTAACAAGTGGTATCACAGGACTGGAAAAACGTTTTGATGATAATATGAAGGGTACAGCCGGGCAAACTGTTTTGATTTCAAATGCAGTCGGGCGTATTACTGGCGAAGATAAATCACAATACATTGCACCAATTGTCGGCGAAAATATCAAAACAACCATAAATGATAATGCACAACGTGTTTTGTATGACGCATTAACCCAGCATCGGTCGGGATGTGGTGTGGCGTTGGATATTGAAACAGGCGATATACTGGCCATGGTATCAACCCCCAGTTTTGACCCAAATATGTTCCGCGAAGATGATGGGGATGAATATATACAAAATCTGCGTGGCGATATTGCAAAACCATTTATGAACAAAGCAATCGAAGGATTGTATCCCCCGGGGTCAACATTTAAAATCGTTGTTGCATTGGCGGCGCTGGAATCAGGCGCGATTAATCCACGGGAAAAGATTTTCTGTCCAGGATATTGGGACTATGGCGATCGCAGATATCACTGTTGGGAAGACAAGGGGCACGGACACGTTGACCTGGCGGGGGCGTTGAAACATTCGTGCGATATATATTTCTATCAGATTGCATTGCGTATTGGAATTGATGCAATCAAAGATATGGCAATTCGACTGGGGTTCACAGAAAAATATATGGATGATATTTTGTCACGTGAAATGGGTGGTGTAATCCCAGACAGATATTGGAAAGAAAAACAAATTGGTGCGCGTTGGGTGCATGGGGATACGGTTATATCTGGTATCGGCCAGGGTTTTATTCTGGTAAACTGTTTACAGTTGGCGGTGATGATGGCGCGTACAGCATCAAACAAGCGTGTTGTACCGCGACTGATTGCGGATACAAAAAAACCAAAATTCGAAAGCATGAATTTTCAGCCCAAGAATATTCAATATGTGTTAAACGGGTTGGAACAAGTTCTGAAAAAAGGTGGAACGGCCGCAGGCAGTGCAATTAATGTTAACGGTATGCGTATGGGGGGTAAAACCGGAACATCCCAGGTGCGCAGTATTTCAAAAAAAGAACGTCAAAGCGGTGTTCTGACCAATGAACAGTTAAAATGGCAAATGCGAAATCACGGTCTATTTGTAGGATACGCACCAACGGATAATCCGCGCTTTGCGGTTTGCGCGGTAACAGAACACACCGGTGGCAGTGGGCCGGCCGCGCGAACAGTTGCCGCAGTAATGAAGGAATTGTTAAAGGGATTAAAGTAAAAAAATGGCACGACAAACACGCGTTTCAAATGCAAATATGATGACATTTCCTGAAAAGTTAAGCCGCTTTTCATGGGGGTTGTTTGTGCCGATGTGTATGGTGTTGGCAATTTCAATTGTGGTGCTATATTCGGCGGGTGGTGGCAATTGGAAACCATTTGCGTTATCACAGTTGATGAAAATCGTGTTGGGGTTTGGGGTGTTCTTTTACGCGGCATTTACCAATATCAAAACATGGGTAAAGTCTGCGTATCTGATTTATGCAGTTGCGCTGATTATGATTGTTTTGGTCACATTTGTGGGACACACCGGTATGGGGGCGCAAAGGTGGCTGAACCTGGGGTTTATTCACATTCAACCGTCTGAATTGATAAAAATTGCGCTGGTGCTGGCGTTGGCACGATATTTTGCGTGGTTTAATTCGGTGGAACTGGGGCAATTTAAGAATTATATTGCGCCGATGTTGATGCTGTTGGTGCCGTTTGGACTGATTGTTGCCCAGCCGGATTTAGGCACTGCGTTATCATTGGGGATGATTACGGTTGGAATGTTCTATATCGTTGGGGCAAATAAAAAGTGGTTTATTATTGCGGCGATTCTGGGACTTATGGCGGCACCGGTTGTTTGGTTTGGCGGCCTGCATGATTATCAGCGTGGTCGAATTATTACTTTTTTAAATCCAGACAGTGATATCCAAGGTGCAGGATATCAAATCAACCAGGCAAAAATCGCGTTTGGCAGTGGGGGAATGACCGGTAAAGGTTATATGGCCGGCACACAATCACAGCAATCATTTCTGCCGGAAAAACAGACGGACTTTATATTTACAATGCTGGGGGAAGAGTTTGGATTTATCGGCGCGTTTGGTTTACTGATGATTTATACATGGATTGTGGTGCTGTTGTTCTGGACGGCGAAAATGTGCCGAAATCGTTTTGGGCAATTAATCTGTTTTGGATTTATGTTGAACTTTTTTGTTTATTACTTTATAAATATTTCCATGGTTTTGGGATTATTGCCAACCGTCGGTGTGCCATTACCGCTGATGTCGTTCGGTGGCAGCAGTCTGTTATCACTGATGTTTGGGTTTGGGCTGTGCCAAAATGCACATATTCACAAAGACCAACAATTATCTGCAAAGGGGAGTTAAAGGTATGAATTTATTAATTGTGGAATCACCGTCCAAGGCAAAGACAATTGAAAAATATCTGGGGGCAGGGTGGCGCGTTATCGCGTCGGTTGGTCATGTGCGCGATTTGGTGCCTGAAAATGGCAGTGTGGACACAGAAAATAATTTCAAAATGAAATGGCAGATTATGCCAGGCAAAGAAAAACAAATTAAACTGATTACAGATGAACTGAAAAAAGCAGATGCAGTTTATCTGGCAAGCGACCCGGACCGCGAGGGCGAGGCAATTGCGTGGCATTTGCTGGATATTTTAAAGGCAAAAAAATTATTAAAAGATAAAAAAGTTTATCGCGTTGCGTTCCATGAAATTACAAAAAAAGCAGTCCAGGCCGCAATTGAAAATCCACGCGAAATTGATACAAATCTGGTGGATGCATATTTGGTGCGGCGGGCATTGGATTACCTGATTGGGTTTGGTATTTCACCGTTGCTGTGGCGCAGAAACCTGGGGAAATCGGCCGGACGCGTGCAATCGGTGGCGGTTAAATTAGTCGTTGACCGTGAAAAAGAAATCGAAGCGTTTAAACCGGTTGAATATTGGAGTATTGATGCGCAATGTGCAAAGGACAAAGAGCAATTATTCAATGCTGGATTAGTAAAATTCAATGGACAGAAAATTGAAAAAATGACCGTTGAAAATAAATCTATGGTTGATGATATTGTGGCAAAAATTGGTACGCCTGAAATTGGCGCATCGGTTATAAATATCGAACGTAAAAAGACCCAGCGCAAACCCGCCGCGCCATTTACAACATCAACACTGCAACAGGTAGCCAATCAGAAACTCGGATTCTCG
>JAEDOP010000056.1 GCA_016301865.1 Alphaproteobacteria bacterium | reverse complement strand
ATAGCACAAGTATCCATACAATGTCAAGCAGGGAAATACTTTTCAGATATCTGTTTGCGCTGTCTGCCAGCATTCGCATCGCATCAGGAATCGTGACACCGGCACTGACCATTGCGCCTAAACTCATCAACCAGCCAACCGACACTTGGATTTTATAAACATTCCACGGTGGCAACTTGTCAAACATTGCGCGCAACCGTCCCGACCAGTTTGCCAGGCTTAACCACACAACCGCCACCGCAGACGCAAACACAACCAAGAATATATACCAATATTCAATTGCAAAATCCGACAACCACACCAGCGACCGCGCCGACCCACGCCAAACAACATCATTACCTGCGATTTCCGCCAACGGCGGCACCAGATACAACCCCACCATAATGATAATACCGAATGTCAACGCCAACAAAAACATCGGATACCCAATCGCAGATGCCATTGCGCGTTTTATCCGTTGCGTTCCATCAACAACGCGCCCAACATTTTCCAACGCCACGACCAGGTTTGATAAATTTCCCGATGTCACCAACAACGTTTCATTTTCTGGCACCCAACCACGCGTCGCCTCGGGAAAAGTCATACCACGTTCCAGGTTTTTTTGCCATTCACGCATCACAATCGCAAACGGTTCGCGTGGTTTTGTGCCATTATGCGATTCAACCATTTCCAACCGTTCCAGCGCATCAATCAATGTAAAATCATTACGCAACAGCGACGCCAATTTTCGACAAATTGACATACGTTTTTCCGTATTTAACCGGAACATCATTTTTGCGTATAATAATTCCAGTTTATTCATATCAATATGCCCCCGGCTGGTCCAGTTGCCCGACCCAGCGTTCTAATTCATCGACACTGATAATTCCCTGCAACATTAATGACGCGGCGGCCTCTTTCAACGTGCGTCCATCCATATCTTCCAGCCAGTATCGCACCGCCCCATCTGCATTTCCAGACAATGCCAGTCGCAAAAATTCACTGTTTGTGATAATAATCTCGCCCGCTTTGACGCGTCCAATATTTCCCGTCCCCTTGCAATGCGCGCACCCCGCGCCACGCTGATACACCTGGCGCAGACCAACCTCACCATACGCATCCACAACACGCCGATATGCCCCACGTTCTGGATGATTTGCCAACGGTTCGCGACAATACGGACAAACCTTTTTGAACAAACGCATCGACACCAACCCCCGCATCAGCGTTTCTTCTTTTAACTTAAACGGTTCAACCCCCAAATCCAACAGACGCGTTAACGCCGCCATGGCCGAATTCGCGTGCAGTGTTGTCCAAACATTATGCCCCGACAACGCGCCACGTACGGTCAGTTCTGCCGCCGCCAACGTACGAATTTCCCCCACCATCAGCGTATCTGGGTCACTGCGCAATGCCGCCGCCAATGCTTCGACATATTTTTCTTCGCGTTGTTCTTCGTTGGTTGTATTTACCACCGGCATCTGACGCGCGCCAAAAATCTTTTGTTCAACGGGATTTTCCACCGTAATCATATTGATTTCATAATTACGTTCTTTCAGCATCAGCGACATATTCCGCACCAAAGTCGTTGATTTACCCGAACTGGTTGGTCCCGCCACAATAACCAACCCCGTCGGAAACGAACGCATACGCGCCAACAGACGCTGTTCATACGGGCCAAATTCTTGTTCTGTCTTGATACCTTCGGACGGATTGTCATACAGCAAACGCATAACCGCATATCGCGTACCAAACGCAATTGGGTTAAACTGCATACGTACCCCCAGCACCCCCGACGGCAGGTATAAATCCTTGGTCCCGCGCAGTGGTGTACGTCCGTCTTTCTGTGCTGACTGATATTCATTGACCGCATAGTTCGCATTTGAAATATCGGCCGATGCAAATGCCGCACGCAGGAACGATTCCCCCCACTGGGAATTATATTCCATAACCGGCTGCATACTGCCGTCTATTCGGAAAAATATTGTTGTCTGGTCTGCAACCTCGATATGAACGTCTGATACTTTCTGTGCGGCAGCCTTGGCGATAATATCAACAAAGTCTTTCTGCATTTGGTTATCAAAGTCTGCACGACTGCGATGCGTGCCCCCCAAATGACTTTCATAAGATTTATAAATATTAGAAATCAATCCCAGGTCCGAATAAAACGGCGCACGCATTTTGCGATTACGTTTTTTCAGCAATTCTAAAAACGCCAACACCCGCCCATCATATCGATGTGTTCGCGAAATAATAATTTCACCACCGGTAAAATACGCAATCAAACTCTGTGTATCACGGGGTAATTCAAACATTGCCCCGGTTGCAGTCAACAAACGATTACCATTTGAAAACAGGTAATCGATAATATCTTTGGACTCGGCCGATTCCAACCCGACCGGAATTGATGGCGTATTTTGAAATTCGATATCATCAAAATTATCTGTTTTCTGCACCATAAGAATTATTTCCCATTACTAACATTCAGGTTTTGTGTATCACCATTTTTATCAACAAACACAACACCGTCATACAACGATATAGACTTTACCGTCAACCCATCCAGCGATTTACCCACACTAATGCGTTTTGATTGACCTGTATTTAAATCTTCAACGGTTGCCTGCAATTGCGCGCCTGCCCCCACAACATTAACCAGGCGATACTTCTTTGTAATATCAATTTCCGGTTCTTCATCTGTGGTTTTCAGCACAGATGTCGCCTTGGCTGACTTTTGTTCCTCTAAATCTGCCAACCATGATTCTTTTTCGCGTTCAATACGTGCGGCTTCGGCCTCTAATTTTGCCTTTTGCGTTTCGATTTCCTGTTGCTGTTGTTCTGCACGTCCCGACAGTGTATCAATTTCCATATGCAATTTGATTTTCTCGGCCGCCAGACGGTCTAATTCTAAATCCAACTGCGCGCGTTCTTTTTCCAACTGCATTAAAACTTTTTCCTGTTCCAGGTCTGTAATTTGTTGAAACAGCGACCCATCAACATCATATCCCGCAACCGCATCGGCCGATATTTCTTCCATATCCACATCGATTTCTTCGACCACATCAACCGCAGCAAACGCATTTGAAATCGCCCCACAGAAAATCAACCCCAACAAAAACATTTTCTTATTTTGCATAGACAATCACCTCATAGTTCCAGGAACGCGAACGCACATCCCACGATGCCTGCATTAAATAGACACCGCCAAATTCATCAAATATTTTCATAAACTGCATTGGCACCAATTTTGATTCTGCGCCAATTTCCACCACATTAACATACGCCGTATCCACACCATTTGTTAATGTATCAACAACAATCTGGGTATCAACATTTGTATTAATCCCCTGGAAAGCCGTTGTAATATCCCGCACAACCGTATCCGGGTCGCGTTCATCCTGGGACGCGAACACATCCAACGCCGGCAACGTTGCGCGCACACGAATTGTGTCTGCATCAACCTCGGTCACGAATGCACCTGGCATTAATCCCGACGCCGCAGTATAGAATTCACCAACCGTACCAAAACTGCGAACAAATTCCGCCACCACATGTGTTTCACCACACGTTGCATACACCTGATTCCAACCCGCAATTGGTTGCATAACAAAACCAATCGCCTGATAACACTGCGCTGCACGCGCTGCAACATCTGGCAATAATTCATACGGCATAACAATCGGTTCAGGCGGCAAAGTTTTTTCAATTTCAAATTGCTCGTCTAATTGCTTGCTACTTTCCTCTATCTGACGTTTGTATTCTGCAACCAGTTCTGGGTTTAATTCTGCCACCTGGGGCCGTGGGGACATGGCCTGAATAATGGAATCACGAAAAATCAATCCCAATCCCAACACAAACGCACCAACCAAAATCAGCGACACTATTCCCGCGCCAAATCGACTGATTGAATGTAATATTGTATTATTACGGCCATCCAAAATATCCGCCAGATTACGTTCCGCCGCCCGTGGCATACCCCATGTTCCCGGCGCAAAGAACGCCCCCCAATCTGGAATCTCAGACAATTTTACATATTCACTGCGCGCCGCATCTTCGGAATCAAAAATCCGGTCATCCAGAATAATTCCATTACGCGCCGCCACCAGATAGAATTTTTTATCAACCGCAAACACCGCCAGAAATGATGTATATTCTGAAAAACTGCCCATTACCGCGGCGGCGGCCACACGCATACCCGGTCGCGCACCATTTTTACACGCGGTCAAACCAATCATTGAACGATATTCTGTATATAAATTTAATTTTTTATCAACATTACGCGACAAACTGCGCGCATAGTTACGCGCGTTAAACCCCGCGGAAACAGGTTGCCAAAACAACCCAACCGCATACCTTTTACGATTAACATACACAGTTTGACTGGCCAATTAAATTCTCTCTCTGAATATTCTGATACAAATTATAACACAAAATCCCAAACAATGGCAAACGAATACTTTGTTAAATAAAAGTTTAGCGGGTCATCAGTGAATATTAAATGTCCACCAACCTTGGCGGGAAAAATCAACGGAATCCACCCAATTAAACTTTAATTTAGCACAATAAAACACCTTTGTCATTGCGAGCGAACACAGTTCGCGTGGCAATCCAGTGAATGTATTCGTATTTTATTCTATTTATTGGACGCCAGGCTTTGCTCGCTATGACAAGAGGGTTTATTCGCTCTTTTCGCTTTTTATCTCGGCTGTGCTGTGCACAGACGGATGCTCATTGCTTTTTAATAAAAATCGCCAATCGGCGGTTTTTATTAAAATTCGAAACGCAATCCTAACATTGCATTAACATAGAACATATTTTCTGCGCTGAAAAATTCACGATGTTTACTGCCATCTTCATTGGACAGTTCCCACTTTACCCGCGGAATATACATCGCCCGCACACCAAAATCCATAAACATAGCCTCGCTTATACCATATGAAAAACCCAACGCCCCCAGTCCCACAACATTCGACGTTTCATATTCAGATTTATAAAACCGGGTCAGCCCATATCTTTCATCGGGTTCACCATACTGATCAAATTCTTCTTGCGCAGAGATGTCACCATACGGGTCAAACAGATTCAACACCGTTTTCGTATCCGCATACCCGATACCAAACCCAACATACGGAATCATTTTGCGCGTTGGTTTTTGCACACCATCAAAAAAATCATAGAACGCCATCACACTGATAACATCTGTCGAAATTTTTGAATTAACTGATGACATTTCTATATACGCCGACGACAAAACCCCATCCACCAACGGTATTTCACCTGCAAACATTGGCGAAGAATTATATTCACTTTCTGAAATATGGTCCCAACCACCCTCAATACGCCATTGTGGCTTATTTGGAATTATCCAACCGATACTAGCACCAGCCGCAAACGAAAAACTTTCAAAATCTTTGGCTGCTGGCAATTCATTTAAATTTGCCCACCCTGCCAAGTCCAGTTCATCACATTCCCCCGTCACAAAACACTGTCCCCACGGGATAACCTGATCTGAATCTGGCAACAGATAGTAATCAATCGTAACCGCGCCAACCTGGTTTTCAA
>JAEDOP010000055.1 GCA_016301865.1 Alphaproteobacteria bacterium | reverse complement strand
TATGGTTTTTATGTTGAATTCGTTCCACATGTATGACATATTTGGATTCTAGAATACAAATACAAAAATACAAAGAAAAAATTGTGTGACATAAATCATGTCTCATGTTTCATGTCTCACAAAAACCAAGGGTTTTTGAAATGGGATTCAATTGTGGAATTGTGGGCTTGCCAAACGTTGGTAAATCTACATTATTTAATGCGTTAACGCAAAGTGCCGCCGCCGATGCCCAGAACTATCCGTTCTGTACAATCGAACCGAACACTGGACGCGTTGTTGTGCCAGATGCAACATTACATGAATTGGCGCGGGTTGCGGGTTCGCAAAAAATAATGCCGACCCAACTGGAAATTGTTGATATTGCGGGTCTGGTACGCGGGGCATCCGCTGGCGAAGGGCTTGGGAATAAATTCCTGGGGAATATCCTGTCTACGGACGCAATTATTCATGTTGTGCGTTGCTTTGAAAACGATGATATTGTGCACGTACATGGTAAAATCGACCCGTTATCTGACATTGAAACAATCGAAACAGAATTAATGCTGGCCGACCTGGAAAGCATTGAAAAACAGATTAAAAATCTGGAAAAAAAGGCACGCGGTCTGGACAAAGACGCAATTAAATTACTGGCGGATGCAAATGTAATTAAAACAAATCTGGAAAAATCGATTCCGGCGCGTCTGGGCGAGGTTGATTCTACGCCGTTTAATTTGCTGACAACAAAACCGGTTATTTACGTCTGTAACGTGGACGAAGCGTCCGCCGCCACCGGCAATAAATATTCCGATATGGTGCGTGAAAAATTTGGCGCAACAAATGATGTTTTGGTTATATCGTCGAAAATAGAAATGGAAATTTCCCAAATTGTTGACCCCGACGAAAGGAAAATGTTCCTGGATGATTTGGGACTGACTGAATCCGGCCTGGACCAGGTGATTAAGACCGGATATAAAACACTGGGCCTGCAAACATATTATACCATCGGGCCGAAAGAGGCACATGCCTGGACCATAACCACAGGTATGACCGCGCCCCAGGCGGCGGGAAAAATTCATACTGATTTTGAGCGTGGCTTTATCCGCGCCGAAGTAATTTCCCCCGATGACTTTATCGAATTGGGGGGCGAAGTTGCCGTCAAAGAAGCCGGCAAAATGCGCCTGGTTGGTCGCGATTATGTTATGCAGCCCGGCGACATCTGCCACTTCTTATTCAACACTTGATTCCCCTCCTGCGGAGGGGGGAACCAACGAATGTTGGTGGAGAGGGTAAAAATCCCCGGCTTTTTTGATAAAAATGTTCAAAAAAAGCCGGTATTTTTTTATACTAGAAACGATAACCAATACTTGTTGTTAACTCAAAACCGGATGTGTTCATATTAAAATCATACCCGTATATTTTTGTATCAAAATCAAGTGTATTATAAAGCAACATAACTTTTATAAATAAATTATTACTAATATAATGTTTTATACCGCCACCAACAAAATATCCAAAGGCAGATTCTGATATAGACAAACCATAGGTTTTTATTTCCATATTCGCATATTGTGCACCAATTTCTATAAACGGTTGTGTTTCGTTAAAAGAAAGAGGAATATCAAAAGCGAATTGAAACATCGTTATTTTGCTTGTGTCTTCTATCTCTACAAAACGTGGTGCAAAATCTAATTGAAAACCATTCATATCTAAACCAATTTTCAATATCTTGAAAATCAAAATCCATCCACGCCGTCACCCCGACGCAGGTCGGGGTCTATTGTGTTCCTGATACCTCTTGCACTGGAAAATAAAAAACAATAAAATTAAATTGTTATGAAATCAGGTGGATGGGTATATATTTTATCAAATAAAAAAATGGGGACTTTGTATGTTGGCTCTACAACCGATTTGATTGGTCGCACGTGGCAGCACAAGCATCATGAAATACCAGGTTTTACAACAAAATATAATATTGATAAATTGGTTTATTATGAATGGCATGACAGTTTAAGAAATATGGTCACACGTGAACGTCAAATCAAAGAGTGGCGTCGTCCATGGAAATTGCGATTAATAATAGATTTCAATCCAGATTGGTGCGATTTGTATAATGATTTATTAATTCAATCTGGTTATACCCCAGAAAACTAAATTTAGTTGAACACAGTGGACCCCGACCTTCGTCGGGGTGACGATAACTTTTTATATGAACAATAGTATAATATTACAAAATCTTATCATACCGGCTTCGGTTCCCGAAAAAATTGAAAACTTTTGTCGATTTGGTAAATAAAAGTAAAAAGGAAGTCGTCACCCCGACGAAGGTCGGGGTCCATTGTGTTCTGGATACCACTTGCGATTGAAAATAAATCTCACACCGTCATCCACGCATGGTTTCCTCTATATCAACATTCGTTTGCGTGGGGTACGAATATATTGCCCTGAATAGACAAATTAATTTATTAAAAAATACCGGCTTTTTTGATAAAAATGTTCAAAAAAGCCGGGAAAATAATTGTAGCACCACTAACCACTTACACTAACAACTAACCACTAAATAGAAATCAACACTTCTAATTTTTCATTATATTTTTCAATTTCGTCGTTTATACGTTGAATTTCGTCGCGTGCACTGTCATCCCCCGCCAACAGTTGATTGGTAAACTCACGTTTTTGTGCGTTAAGTTTTTCAAGATATCTTTGCAGTTTTAATGAAACAATGTATTTTTCCGCCGCGCCCACATCCATATTCAAATCAGGCGCCGTCCCATCAAAATCCACCCCCAGTGTCACCAGAAAATCCAAATACCGTTCCGCCAGTTCTGGATATTTATTCACAATATAAACCAGAGTGTTTTTTGTAATCACATCAATATCGGGCAATTTTATATTGACTGCTTTTGGCGTGCGTTTCCAACTGTGCCAGTTTTGGAATTTGCGCTTATCGTATTCTTGTTTATATTGCTTGCGCAATTCTGGGTCGGCAATTTTTTCAATTTGCCCATCTAAAAATTTTTCGGCCTGGGTGCGCCCCCCGGGTGTTGAAACAATATAGTTTTTATTTGCCAATTCCCACAGAAAATCAGTCAACGCAACTGCATCATCAATAATTTTTCGCATGGCATCCGCCCCAGATGTTTTCAGAATTTCATCTGGGTCTTTGCCGCCACTAACAAATGCAAATCGCACATCGGACGTATCACGAATAAATGGCAACACAATATTACATGCGCGCGCGGCGGCCTTTTGCCCAGCGCCGTCACCATCAAAGCAAAATATTATATTTCGATTTGATTTACACAGCAACGCAATATGATCTTCGGTCAACGCAGTCCCCAATGGTGCGACGGTTTCTGGAAATCCATTTACCTGCATTTTAATTGCATCAATTTGCCCTTCGACAACAATACTGCGATTTGCGCGATGAATTGCGTCGCGCGCAAAGTTCAACCCAAACACAGTCTGACGTTTATGGAAAATATCTGTATCGGTTGTATTTATATATTTTGGTTCTGACCCATCCAGCGAACGCCCTGAAAATGCGACAATCTTGCCGTGTGCGTTAAAAATTGGAAACATTAATTTATCGCGGAAAAAATCATACATCCCATAATCACCACGCCGACACAGGCCAGACGGAATTAAAAATTTAGATTCTGCGAATTTGTTTGCGATGATATTATTTTTTGGCGCATACCCAATACGATATTTTTTAATCATATCATCTGTAAATCCGCGTCTGCGCACATAATCCAACGCATGCGCGCCGTCCGGGGTGAATAATTTTTCGGCATATGTTTGCGCCGCGCGTTCACAAATATCAAACAGCGCATCTTCGCGCCGCACAACATTTGGGTCGCGTGGTTTATAGTCCGGCATTTTCAAACCCGCCATATTGGCCAATTCTGTTATCGCCGCTTTGAAATCCAAATTATTATGCTTCATTGTGAACGAAATGATATCGCCGTGTTCACCACAACCAAAGCAGTGATAAAATCCCTTTTCTTCGTTCACGGAAAAACTGGGGGTTTTTTCATTATGAAACGGACAGCAACCCCAGTAATTTTGTCCCTTGCGTGTCAATGGCACGACGCGCCCCACAACATCCACAACCGACAACCGCGCACGCAGTTCATCTGTAAAGTTGGAATAGTTGTGTCGTACCGGCGCCATTATTACTTCTTTGCCTTGTTATTAATCAGTTTAATTGCGGTTTCTAAATCCGGCTGTTCGCGTACCGAAACGTTTACCCGATTCGATGATATATACGCACCATACCGCCCCGTTGGGTAATAGTAAATCATTTTCTTGGTTTCTGGATTTTCGCCAATTTTTATTGGTTCGGCCTTTTTATTCGCATTTGCCAATAATTCGCGTGCAATTTCCAGTGTAATTGTATCGGCTGTATATTGCTTGGTGGCAACATTTTTTGCGCCGTCCGTCACATATGGGCCAAATTTTCCAACACGAAATTCAATCCCGTCGCCCAGTTCAACCGTGTCGTTCTTAGACGTATGTACGGCGGATTCTGTGGGCTGTGCCGAATTATCGTTTTTATTTAATTGTTTTGTATATTTACAGTCTGGATATTTTTCACAACCAATAAACGGCCCAAACTTAGATAATTTAATCCCCAGTTTTGCGCCACATTCGGGGCATGTATCACCCGCATCACCAAACAAATGATGGTGCATAAATTCGTTTATTTCGTCGATGATTTCAGATGTCTTAATCCCACGCGCACCATCAATCATCGCGTCGGTTGGTTTCCAGAAATTTTCCAATGCTGTAATCTTGTCTTGTTTTCCGTTTGAAACATCGTCCAATGTATCTTCTGTTTTTGCGGTAAAGTTTACATCGACTAAATCTGTAAAGTACTTATTCAAATACGACACGATTACCCACCCACCTGATGTTGGATGAAAACGACGTTGTTTATCCTGTTCGACATATGCGCGATCAACAATTGTAGACATAATTGTCGCATATGTTGACGGACGCCCAATCCCCAGTTCTTCTAATTTTTTTACCAGTGACGCTTCTGTATATCTTGGTGGTGCCTGGGTAAAGTGCTGTTCTGGAATGATTTCAGAAATTGCAATTTTATCACCAATATTCATCGGTGGTAATTTTGCGTCTTTTTTATCTTCGTCGTCATCTTTATCTTCGGTATATACTTTCATAAAACCATCAAAAGTACGCGTTGTACCAACGGCGTGGAAAACCGCCACATGATTATCAGTTTCGATATCTGCGGCAACTGAATCAAATTCAGCGTTACACATCTGACACGCGATTGTACGCTTCCATATCAGGTCATACAACTTCGCTTCGTCCCCAGATAAATTCTTTGCCGGCCCTTCAAAGTGCGTTGGTCGAATTGCTTCGTGTGCTTCCTGGGCGTTCTTAGATTTTGTTGCATAAATATTTGGCGTACTTGGCACAAATTTTTCACCATATTCGCGTGCAATAAAACCGCGAATTTCATTTACGGCATCCACGTTCAGATTTGTTGCGTCTGTACGCATATATGTAATCAACCCTTGTTCGTACAGGTGTTGGGCGGCACTCATCGTGCGTGTGGACGCAAAGTATAATTTAC
>JAEDOP010000054.1 GCA_016301865.1 Alphaproteobacteria bacterium | reverse complement strand
ACAAACTAGAATGGAAAAAATATATTTTACATTTTTTATTGTGTTTACATTTGTGTCTGCGGTTGCAGCCGCTGATGTTATTACACAAAATGTTCCAAATGGATGTGGACTTGATTATTTGAGAGCAGAAAATAACAATGAAGCAAATTTATATTCAATATGGGTACCAAATTCCTACACGTGTAATTTCGGATACTTTCTTCCTGCAAATAGTGTTGATTGCACCAAATGTTTGACGGACTACATATGCGCCGGTGGCACTTATGTGTTTAATGAAAGAATCGACCAAGGAATTGAACATTCTTCTATTTTAACACAACCTTTGGCAAACGGATGTTTGGATGTTTACAAAAGCCCGCTAGACGGTCGTGCACGCTTCTTGGCAACATGGAAAATCAATTCATACGATTGTTCTGGTGGGTATTACCTGCCGGCGGATGGGATAGAATGTGTGGTTTGTCCAAATAACAACTATTGTCCTGGGGGAAAATACGAATATTCTGAAACTGTGGCCCAAGGAATAATGGAATGTCCGAACAATGTTTTCACCGGTTGGTGTTTTCGAGGTTGGGGCTTGTGGACGTAAACTGCGTATTGGGGATGAAATATTATATTTTCGGAGTCAAAAAAAGACCACACCGTCACTAAATTTTGATATCAATCACGACGGGATTCCGGACTTTTTCGGAAATGCAACCTTGCAACGCACAACAATAAATAGTTCCAGTCAAAGGTATCTGCATGTTGGCGAATATTACATTTATGACGACAGTATAAGGTTAGAAGAATAGTTAGATTTTTTATTACCGTTTTTGTTGTTCTTGGATTGAATTTGGATTGTTTATGGGTGTTTTTTTTAACTTCCTGCCCTATGGGGCAATTAGGAAATTACAGATTCAATTACAACGCCAATCTCGCTGTAGCGCCAGCGAAAGCGGATGGTGCGGGCGAAGGGAATTATAGATTCAATTACAACCCCAATCTCGCTGTAGCGCCAGCGAAAGCGGATGGTGCGGGCGAAGGGAATCGAACCCTCGTCTTCAGCTTGGGAAGCTGACGTGCTACCATTATACCACGCCCGCAGAACACATGTGGGATATTACATTAATCCAAATCACTTGTCCAGAATAATTATCGAACCTTTAACAATAATTCTTTGACGACATCAAAAACCGGCCGCCCGTACTTCACCAATATTATTTTGTTTTGCGCGCCCAATCTGTGACACAGGCACTACTAAATCAAACAAAATCTTGGTGCCACCTGTAAACACCATGTATTATCTTTGTTTACTTCTGACTTTGACCCGTCGTTTATTATTATTGTACTTTCCCTTCTTTTTCTTTGTCCCATCATCTTTCTTTGATTTTTTACATACCGCAACCCGCACATCCAAAATCGTATGTTCTAACTCTGACTGTATATCATAACGATAGTCCACTTGATACACACACTCGCCCTTGGACACATTATTACAATGCTTGTGCATTGGTTGCAAATTATCCAGAGAATCCGCCCCTCCCGCGACTTTTGGCACAATATGGTCCCACGTAAAATCATTTATATCATAGATATATTCTTCACACCACGGACACACAGGATAATGCCCCATCGCGATTAACAGAGCATAAATTTTCTTCAAATGCCGCTTGGTCAACTGTCCAGGGTCCTTTTCCAGCGATCGCAGCATCATCAAGATTTCGTTTGGACGCATACTCTCTCCATTAATGATTGCCCGACACCGGAATTTGTAACAACTGTTTTGGATAAATCAAATCAGGATTTTGTATTGCGTTGCGTTCTGCAATAACACTGAACAACACCCCACGGCGCAAGAAATTACGTGCAATAATCCACAAGCAATCCCCGCGACGCACGGTATAGTATGTATCATCATCGCCGGTCATTTCTGGCATAACAAATTTATGCAAAACCGTCCCGATTGTGCGCCCATCGCCATCATGCATACGCACAGCCAACTCATATTCCTTGCCACTTTCCAGTTCGCCAACATCCGCCCCCAGACCAAAATGTCTGTAATCTGACACACGGGCAAACCCCATATATTCACCATCTAACGCCAACGACACGCGCAAACGGGGCAACCCATCACCCGACACAACAATGCGACCTGTATCCAAATAATCAATCTTGGACACTGCCAAGTCGCCATCACGTAACATTGCCGGCGCCTGTAACAAAGTACTGCCTTCTTTGGTCATCAACAAAGACACAGAATTTTCCACACCTGCATCTGAGATATAAACGAACACCTTGTCTGACGATTTAACCTCTGGTTCTGCACCCAACACAGCAATAGTATAATTACCCGGTTTCCACGCAGTTGACGTTGTGTAAACAAATTCGCCCGCATAATCTGTGCGTTCTGTTGCAACAATCTTGTTATTTACCATGATTGAAATATTCTGATGTGGCAACCATCGTCCCGCGATAACAACATCGCCATCTTTTTCAATTCGAACAATATCAAACGTCGGCACTGTTATATTATCAACACGTTGCACGACTGGTTCTGGCACAGCAGGCACAACAATAACGCGCGGTTGTGTTGCACCGCGAATAAACATAACCCATATTGCAATAAAAATTACCAACAATGCACAGGCAATCGGAAACCAATACGCACGCAATGCGCTGTGGCGACTGCGCACCACCCCTGCATCAGTGGCGGTCACAGATTGATTTTCCTGTTTTTTTACCGACGGACGTGCAAACATATTCAGCGACTTCAAAAATCCACGCGTATATTCACGACGATTTTCCTGCCAATCATTTTGTTGGGCAATTGCATCATTAATCAAATCATCTGTGGAACGTTTTATTTTTCCCATATTGTTGTTTTTATTCTGTTTTGACATCGCACAAACTCCTGCGGAACTAAGTTATATTTTAATTTAGACAAATTATTCCAAATAATATTTCTTTGTCAATTTATTTATGGTATAATTCTATAAAAAACGGGGGATTTATATGAAGAAAATCGGAATTATGACAA
Organism: Alphaproteobacteria bacterium; assembly: GCA_016301865.1. Classification (GTDB taxonomy): domain Bacteria; phylum Pseudomonadota; class Alphaproteobacteria; order Rs-D84; family Rs-D84; genus Enterousia. The sequence continues at coordinate 2,639 of JAEDOP010000054.1, read as the reverse complement.
CAGGTGGCGATTGCAGCGGCCTGAACACCGCAATATGGCGGATTATGACGGGCGCGCACCTGCGTGGCTGGGACGTGTACGGCATCCTGGACGGCACAGACGGCCTGTGTGTAAATCCACCGGCGGTCATAAAATTAAACGATATGCTGTTACCAATCGAAAACGCACGCCTGTCGGGCAGTTTTCTGCACAACGGACGCGCAAATACATTGAACTTTGAAACCGCCACCGAAACAGGGCGCATTGACACATTCAACAAACAATTACGCAAATCATTGCGCGCACTGCAACTGGACGCATTAATTTTAATTGGCGGCAATGGCAGTTTGTCATTAGCCTGGACCAACCGCGAAATCTATCGCGACTTGCAACTAATATGCATTCCAAAAACAATTGATATGGACATACCATGTACCGACCGTACCATCGGATTCGATACCGCTGTACAACAGTTAACAACATTCTGCGATCAATTAATGTTAACTGCACGCAGTCACCACCGCTGGTTCGTTGTCCAGGCAATGGGACGCGACTGTGGCATGTTGGCATTACACGCGGGACTTGCCGCTGGCGCATCGGCGATATTAATACCAGAAATAAAATTCAACATTGACAATCTGGTTAAACACATCAAATCATCTAATTCAGATTACGGCGTAATTATCGTTTCCGAAGGAATCACACTTCGCGGCCATTCCGGCCGTCCCGCCGATATGATTTCACGAAAATTAACCACGGCCGGTATTGTAAACCGCACCGCATTTCCCGAACACGCCCAGCGTTCTGGCGACACAATTGCGACCGATCGAATACTGGCCACACGATTTGCAGATTGCGCATTAAACGCAATTGAAAACGGCGAAACATATGTTATGACCGCATTGGAATGCGACAACGTTCACACAATTCCACTGTCTGAATTTATTGCATCTGGCGAATGTGTAACCGATCCAAAGATACCCGAACTAATAACATCAAACGCATACGTATCACCCGATAATCCTTTGTTGGCGGTTGCCGCCAATATGGGCATATACATCGGGGAACAGAAATAAATAACCGCCAATTGGCGGTATTTTATCATGCGTTTTCGCCGGCTACGCGTCCGCTGGCCCACGCCCAGTGTAAATTAAAACCACCCAAATCGCCCGCAACATCCAACACTTCGCCCACAAAATATAACCCTGGACATATTCTAGATTCCATCGTCTTGGAAGACACTTGATTGGTATCGACACCACCGCGCACAACCTCGGCACCGGCCATACTGTGATACTTTATCTTATTCCCCGCCACTTGCAAGCACGAAGTCTGTCGCGCAATCGTTTCTAATTCTGCGTCCCTGACATCGGCGATATTGCGCGCGTCCGCCCCAACAATCCATTTTGCAACACGCGCCGGCATCCATTGCCCCAGAACGCCCGCCACAGTCTTGCGCCCCTGTATTTTTTTAGCATTGCGCAATTCCGCAAACACATCAACATCCGGCACCAAGTTAATTGAAATACCACAACTTAAATCATACAAACTGGCACGATACGCCGCCGGTCCACCAATACCAAAGTGTGTAAACAATAACGAATCCCGCACAGACCGTTTTTCAATCGTAATAATCGCATCCAGCGACACACCCGCCAATTCTGTCGGTGCGCCGTCAAATGCCAACGCACACAGGGCGGGGCGCACCGGCACAATTCTGTGTCCAAACGCACGCGCAATCTTGTGCCCCGCATCAGACACCCCCAACGCGCCAAACGAAGTGCCACCCGTCGCCACAATCACAGACCGCGCCACACAACCATTAACAATAAAATCATCACCATCTTTGCGCACACAGTCAACCGCCATGTTATATACAAAATCCACGCCATGTGCATCATGCATTAACGCATCCAAAACCACATCCGCACCATCGGCACAGAAATACTGTCCCGCGTTTTTTTCAACCAACGCTATATCATGCGAATCCGCCCAGTTAATAATATCATACGGTGATACGCGACTGATTGCACCACGCACAAAGTCCGGATTTTCACTAAAATACCTGTCATACTTTACTGCCAGGTTTGTAATATTACACCGTCCACCACCTGACGCCAAAACCTTGCGCCCGGGTTGCGCGCCCATATCAAACACCACAACACGTTTATTACGACGCGCCAACACGCCCGCCGCACTCAGCCCCGCCGCACCCGCGCCAATAATAATCACATCATATCTGGATAATTCCATCTGCAAACTCAATTGTCTTGGGCGCACCACCATCTGCGCGACTGATTATCTTATTATTTTCATCACGCACAATCGCAAACCCACGCGACAGCACACTTTTATAACTTAACGAATTTAACATCTGCCCCAGATGCGCCACAGATTGCCCCAACACCGCCATTCGGCTTTGCAATATATTTGGAAACGCCGACACCACATCCATTTTTTGATGTGCAGTGGCAATTTTTGCATTAACAATAATATTCATTGTCCGCCCCAAATCATCCAGACGCTGGGCATGTTCCATAACCAACTGCTTTGGACTTTTTATACTTATTGATTCAATACGCTGTTTTGCATTAACCAAACGCGTTGTAAAGTTCCCCGACAACCGCACCCACATATTATCCAGTTCCTGCGACAACGCT
>JAEDOP010000053.1 GCA_016301865.1 Alphaproteobacteria bacterium | reverse complement strand
CCAGGTAGTGTCGGTAAGGGCATGTTGTATACAACAAGTAGCGATGCTAAATATCTGATCTTGCAGGGATTGAGAGACGCGGACCGTGCAACCACTTCAACAAGACAGTCGGTATTGGATAAAAATGTTGCAAACTTGCAGATATTCAAAGCCAGCGATGGTTATGGAATTATTGGCAATGCGACAACGGACCATGATGCAGTAGAAGATTGTAAGATAACATGTGGTCCGGGACAGTATGTTGCAACTGAGGATAGTGCCTGTGTAAATGTTGGCGCAGGATACTATGCGGCAGGTGGCGCAGTATCATACGGCAGTACCAGCACAAATCGTAGCCAGTGTGCAAGTGGCCTGACCACCATTGGGTATGGCACGGGCGCGAACGAAGCCGCGGACTGTGGGCGCAAGTTGCACGCGGGTGATAATGTGATTTACCTGCGCAGTGCGGAACGCACGTCACCGTCGCTGCGTGTCAAGGTTGGCGATAAAACGTTCTTTGGCGCGTTAAGTACAGCTCTGTCGGGTGCGTTAAAGGTCAAGAACGGATCAACAACGTATTCGGTTGTAAATGACTGGCAATAAAAAATCCCCCCGTTTGGGGGATTTTTTTTGAGATATGAGACAGGAGATATGAGATAGGAATACTGCGATAAATAAAAATTTAGTTGAGTATTTATTTTGAAGAAATTCAGAACATTTGTCATCCCCGCGAAGGCGGGGATAGGGGCTAAGAAATTTTAAAAATACTTAATTGGCGCACGCTGTGCGCGGTTTAGAGTCCCTATTCCTGCCTGCGCAGGAATGACAATTTTTGTGAACAAAAATTGTAAAAAATACTTCGATAAACTTTTATTTAGTGGGGTGTTTATTGCTGGTCAGTGGGGGATAGTTTTGTTGCGGTATTGTTATGAAAATTATTTTTTAATCAATGTTTTTGCCATTGTAATGGATTCAGGCGTGATTTCAGAGCCACTGATTATGCGGGCGACTTCGTTCACGCGTTCGTCACCAGTAATTTCGCAAACCGATGTCGTGGTTTTATCGTTGGTAACAGATTTAGATATCTTGAAATGACGGGTGGCAAAACCTGCGACCTGGGCAGAATGAGTTATAACCAAGGCCTGGTTCGATTGCGCCAGGCGATTTAATCGCGCACCAACCGCAGATGCGGTTGCACCACTGATGCCTGTGTCAATTTCATCAAATACAAATGAATGCATATCATTCGTTCCCGCCAAGACAACACGCATGGCCAACATTAAACGCGCCAATTCACCCCCAGATGCCGCACGGTGTAGTGGCGCAAATGGCGAGCCTGGATTAGTTTTTATCATGAATACAACATCGTCAATCCCGGTCGCAGATGGCGCGGCCACCGACACATCAACCATAAAATCCGCCGACCCCAGTTTTAAATCGGGCAATTCAGCCAATAAGTGTGTCCGTAATGTGTTCGCAGCATCCACACGGGCGGCAGATAACGCCGCCGCCGCCGCGTCAAATTCATCGCGACATTTTTTTACAACGGTTGTCATTTTTTTCAGTTCCGCATCTGAATTATCAATTGCGTTTAACTGATCCGTCATCTGGGCCAACATATTTTGCAATTCATCCGCCGGAACATGATGTTTGCGCGCGGCCGCGCGAATGGCAAACAGGCGTTCTTCGATTTCGTCCAGGTTGTCCATATCCGTTGTTTCGGGGGTCAAAGACTGGGTTATTTGCGCAACAGATTCCGCCAAATCATATAATTTATCAATCTGGTCAGAATATGGATTTTCATCGCCACGTATGCGCTGTAAAATATGCGCGACATTAAATAACTGGGCATCCAATGAATTGCCGCGTGGCGATAAGGCTTCGAGTGCTTCGGATAAAATGGCTGCATTCTTTTCCGCGTTCATCATATTAGCACGACGTGTGGCAAGTTCTTCTTCTTCGCCGGGCTGTGGATTCAGGGCGCGTAATTCGGCCACATTGTGTTCCAAATATTCGCGTTCAGATTCACTGCGCGCTAATAAATCACGCAATTCATTCAGACGTTTTTCCGCCGTATGATATGCCATATACGCTTCGCGTGTGCGTGATAGTAACGTTCCAAAGTCCGCAATATTGTTTTGCGCAAATGTATCCAACGTAGGACGATGTGTCGACGGATTCAGCAATGTATGATTCGCAAACTGGCCATGAATTTCGATTAATGTGTCGCCCACCGCCTTTAACGTTTTGACAGATACAGGTGTGTCATTTATCCATGCGCGACCGCGACCGTCCTGGGACAATGTGCGACGCAGAATAAGGCCGCCCGCACAGTCAATGTCATATTCTGATAATATTCCGGCCGCCGCCGATGGCGTCACATCAAATTCCGCCACAACGGACGCAGTATCACAACCATGACGGATTAAGCCCACATCAGACCGCGCACCCAATGCCAATGACAGCGCGTCCAATAAAATACTTTTCCCGGCACCGGTTTCGCCTGTTAATATGTTCAAGCCAGAACCGAATTCCAAATTCAGTTTTTCAATTAATACGATATTAGAAATGCTTAATCCAATTAACATGCCCAGATTATAGCGGTTTTACAGGTAATTTTTCCAGTGAAAAATCATGCGTCCATAATATATATGCGCTGATTTTGTAATCTGGGTAAAGGGTGCGCAAAAGCGTCATATACTCGCGCAACTGAATTATATATTTGTCGCGAAACGTATTATGATTTATGTCGGTTTTATAGTCCAAAATGGAAATCGATTTGGTGTCATCGTCAACGCACAATCGATCGATGCGACGACTGATGAAACGGTTATTTATTGTGCCGGCAATTGGGACCTCAACACGCGAATTTGGCGCAAAAAATGGCACTAAATCAGGATTGCGTTGTATTAACTGAACCAATCCAGAATCGCCGCGTGTATTTGGGCCGTCGATAATAATATGCTGTAATCGGCCATGCATTTGCGTGCCGTGCGCCGTGGCGTGCATGGCGGAATCGCGTGCGGATAAAATATTATGCAATGTCGTCATTTGTTATCCTGATATGTTCATGGGGGGTGTCGGCCGCCAACACGCGCCACAATTGGGTGTGCCATGCGTTCTGGGGGGCGTTTTTGTTTGGGGTATATCCGTATATGTACAGTTCGTCGCGGGCACGGGTCATTGCAACGTACAACAGGCGATAATATTCCGCCGTGCGCACACGCATCAGCGCATCAGACGCATCGCGACGTTCGGCACTGGCGTCGCCACGGGGCGCCCACAACCATACAGGCATATCGCCGGATTTAATCGGCAAAATATTTTCGTTTTTCGGGGTGCGTACAGTATCGATTAAAAATACGACGGGGGATTCAAGACCCTTGCTGCCGTGGACGGTGACAATGCGAACACCATTTGATGCGTCCATGTCGCGTTTAATTTCACTGCCCCCGGTGATGAACCATTTCAGAAAATGATACAGTGTTCCGGGCTGGGTACGTTCGTATGCCAGACAGATTGTCATAAATTCCGCCAGGGGATCTATAACCTGAGTGCCCAGGGATGATATAAATTTCTGCCGCGTGTTATAAGAACTTAAAACAGAATCAAAAAATGAATATGGTGCAAGTTTCGATGCCCAGTTTTGATATTCAACCAGGCGCGAATAGATGTCTGGGGACTGTTCTGATATAACTTCGAACACGGTGGTTGGGGACGCGTCTGGGGTGGTGCGCTTTAATTGTTTGTTTTTATCATTTTTGATTTTACACAAATTAAAAATATCCAGTTCAGATAAACAGAAAATCGGACTTCTTAACACGCAACATAAACTAAAATCATCGGCCGGATTCAGACACCAACGCGTCAAATTAAGCAGGTCGCGTATCGCCGGAAAGTTTGGCAAAACGATACGATCACTGCCGGCGACATCTATGCCACGTCGCTTTAACGCGACGGTCAATGGCGACGCCATGGGATTACGCTGTTGAACCAGAACCATGATGTCGCGCGCCATAAATTTACCAGAATCAATTAATGTTTTTATTTTGTCAGCCACATTATCAATATATTGTTTAAGGGTGGTTTCATCCTCTAATTTAGCAACCAGTTTGTGCAATTCAACCGCGCCGGGTGCGTCCATGCGAAAACATTTATGTTCATTGTTCGCAAAGCCAGAAATATCTGTGACACCAACATCTGTGAAAAAGCGATCAACCGTTTTTAATATCGGGGCGGTGGAACGAAAACTCTGTGCCAATGGGATTTCGGCAATCGTGCGCATATTTTCAGCGATTTGTTCAGATATTGTATCGCGACTGAGTGCAAAAGCATGCGGATCTGCGCCTTGGAATCCATAAATAGACTGTTTAGTATCCCCCACAACAAACAATGACCGCGGTGATTGACCAGTGTCACCATCGGCAAAAAAATCGCCCGCCAACAAACGTAAAATATCCCACTGGGCGGGGGACGTATCCTGGGCCTCGTCCACCAGAATGTGAGACAACGACAAATCAAGTTGCGACAAAACCCAACCCATGGTTGCCGAATTGGAAAATAATTTGCGCGTATATAAAATCAAATCATCAAAATCCAAAACATTGCGCATATGCTTTTGACGTTTATATTCGTCCGCAAATGCCGCCGATAAATCAAATAATGCAACCGTATCGTTGAACAACATCTGGTTTGCATTAAACTGGTTTTGTGTGTAAACACGATCCTGCTCGGCGACCAAATATTCTTTTTTAGAGACAAGTGATTTTTTTTCACCGGTGGCCGTAAGATATGCGGTTTTGTATTTTTCAAAATCCGCAGTCGTATCAAGATATTGTTTTGTTAAGCTAATAATATCATCCAGATACTTTGCCGGCTTTTTTGCGTTATTTTGGTCATTCTGTGCCAATTCGATGATTTTTTTCAGATTTTCTGGGGCAGCATCAGTATTTTTACACGCGTCCAAACCAAGAAAATCATAAGTCGTATCAATAAAGTATTCGCGATATTTATCAAGTTGTTCAATTTGAAAAAACTGCTTGTACTGGGAACTTAATATGCCCAACAGGTCTGTCATATACGTTTCGGATATACGCCCCACAATATGTGAAAAAGCATCATAAACACGGGCGTTTTTACCGGGCGAATTAATCAAATTATTAAAAGCATCTTGTAATAACAATCGCTGGGCAGAATCAGATATCAACGTCCACGATGGGGACAGGCCCGCCTCTATCGGGAAGCGGTGTAAAACCTCTTCACAAAAACCGTGTATGGTTTTTATTTTTAAAATTTCAGGACTGTCGATAAACTGAAAAAATATTTCACGTGCATGCGCAATATCAGCCGGCGTCGCCGGACGATTTATCGCAACACCATCCAACAATTCAATTAATTCGTCGTCGGTGGCAACCGCCCATTCACGCAGGGATTTTAATATACGATTGCGCATTTCGCCCGCACCTGCATTAGTATACGTCAGGCACAATATTCCAGACGCGCCACAATCAGACGCACGAAATAAAATTCGCAATAAACGCTGGACCAGCACGCTGGTTTTTCCGGTGCCGGCATTCGCCTGAACCCAAACGTTTTCCGTTGGATTCGCAGCCATGTCTTGTTCTGGTGAAAGTGTACGTTTTTTTACCATTTATACCCTTGCATTGTCGTTTTGATTTTAGTATAAATCCAATGGAACTGCAAGTTATATAAAAATCTGCATTTGGATT
>JAEDOP010000052.1 GCA_016301865.1 Alphaproteobacteria bacterium | reverse complement strand
AAAGAATAACAAATCATGAATCGATTCCATCAATGCGCCCGACACCTGCCATGCGACAAATATCGCCAACAGTGGAATTCCCGTTGCAAACATCGCCATTGCAGACAAAACCGCAAACGACCCAAAACCCAACACCATCCAAATCGTTTTACCTGTCCTGCGTACAACACGTCCCATAAATTCACTTAGTAATAAATAAGGCACAATCCCCAGCGTCAACACCCACCCCAACGCATCTTTGTCAAAACCATTTTCAATCACCAAAATCGGCACATATAACACACGCATCGCACGCAAAGAATAATAGCCAAAGTTCACCAAATATGCCCGCATCATACCCGACAATCTGAAAAAATCCATTGTATTCTTCCATAACGCCCGCACCGTACGCCGTGGATTTACGGCCCGTACATGCTTGTCTTCCTGGACGATTTTGAAATATTTAAACACAGTCCACGCAATCAAATACATCACCGCCGACCCAAAGAACGCCGCCCGATTTCCAAACTGATTTGCAATAAACACCGCCACCGTCGGCGCGAACAACGCCCCCACATTCAGCCACAAATGATATCGCGAATTCAATCGGGCCATTCCAATTTTTTTGGAAAAATCAGACATAAACAACGGGATTAACATGCTAGACAGCGTAATTGCAATCCCCGTCGTATAATCCAGAATAATAAATGTACGCGGTAATATTGAAAAACTCATCATCGCATAACACACCACCATCATCAACAATGCGGAATAGAACACACGCACCTTGGAAAACATGCGCAAAATTTCATTTGCGAACAATCCAACCACGAAACAAAACACAGAATAAATCGCAACATAAATACCAACAATCGCGGACGATTTAAATATTTCCAGAATTACCAACGAATATACAGCATTATAAATACCGTCTGCAAACCCTGTGAACAGCCCCAGGTTTGCAAACGAAAACCCATTTACTTTTTTACCAACAGAAATATATTTATCCCCCGCCATAGTAATTCATTATATCATAAAAATCCCCCAGAACTAAGATAAATAAAAGTTTAGTGGTTAGTGTTAGTGGCAAGTGTTTAGTGAATGTGTGCGGCATTTGCCGCACATTATAGTGCCACCACTAACCACTGGCACTAACCACTTACACTTAAATAAACTTTTGTTTATCTAACTATTTGCAGAAAGATTTTTTTTTCGATATAATAACAAAGTCCTCAGGTATTCTGGGGACGAGGCCTTGAAACCTCTCTTATAACGTTTGACATCAAGTTAAGATGCAAAAAAACTCCAATCATCATGGTTGGAGGGCGGTGAATATATAGAATAAACCCGCTATTTTATAAGATAGTTTCAAGCCTCCAACCGTCTGATTTTTCAGCGGTTTTTTCATTCGCAAAACAAATGAAAACAAGGAGGTCTTGAATGAAAAAACTTTTAACAATCGGCACACTGTGCCTGGTATGCAATAGTGCACACGCACTTGAAGCAATAACACCTGGTGGCAGCCTTACCCCAAGCAGCAGTTGCACAACAGCAACATATGAACTTTGCCCATATGGCACATACGCAACCAGTTGTAGCGTCACCGCATGCAACACGTGTCAAAACGGTTCATCATATTCAAATACCGCTGGAATTGTAACAAAAATAAGCGCAGGGACATACTCTGCTAATTGCGGGATCGAACCACACACATGCTCTTGCAAAGGTCAAACAACAACATATGAATGCGCCGATGGATATTATGGCAGTCCAACAGACCCCCGGACCGGTTGCACCCCATGCCCAGACAACGCCACCTGCCCACTTGGCAACAACACAACATTCACATGTAATTCGAAATATCTAAAAACAGACAATAGTTGCATCCCGTGCCCGACCTGGGGCGTATATAGTTGTTCAGGCGCTACCCTTATCTGCGACAAGGGATATTATCGCAATGGCAACAGTTGCAGCCGATGTCCATCATCTGGTGGCGTTTATGGCACAACCCACGCTCCGTCACCTTTCGGCGGTGCAACCAGCATAACCGACTGTTATATCCCAGCCAACACTATAATGTCTGGTTCTGACGCCAGCGGCAGTTATGAATACCTTTTCATCAACGAAACAACTAACGATTTCGAAAATTGTTATTACACCAACTAACCCGCTTTGCTTAAACATACAAGTGTTATTTATTCCAACGCTAACCACTAAAAATCCCCCAACCGGGGGATTTTTATTTCTTTAACAAATACCACTTTGCAATGTCGGCAAACGCCATACCAATGAACGCCCCCAACAAAACATCCGACGGCCAGTGCGCACCAACCGCAACACGCGACACACCAATCACAATTGCCAATGTCCACGTTAACACCTTGTACCGTGGTGCCAGCATACCAATCATAACTAATCCTGCAAAACTAACCGTTGTATGACCCGACGGCATAGAATTAAATGCCCATTCAATGGACGGTGGGAAAAATCCAGTCATATCCAACGCCTCAAAGAATATGGGTCGCGCGCGACCTATAAATATTTTCATCACCTTGGCAATAATCCCTGCGCCTAAAACGCTGCACAATATTAAAAACGCATTATTAGTTTTGATATTCAATACGAAATTATGAACAAACGCGCCTACATGCAACCGTGGCGCACATTTCAAGAAACTGCAATCCGTATTAACGCACTTTTTTATACAAAAAACCATAACCGCAATCAGTGCACCAAAAATCCAGACCTTGGCATCAAACAACACGTCAAACCATTTCCACAGCCGACAATCCAACTGCCGCAGGAATAAATATAACGGTTTATCAAACCACATTATTCCACACATAACCAACGCCCCTGTCACCAGTGCGCCAACACCCATTTTTCGCCATTTAATTTCATTATTTGCCGTTAAAAACATATCCACACCCCTGTAAATAAAACTATTCCGCAATTAACCTATTATAAACCTTTTTATCCGTCAGAATTTTGGCCGATACCGCCGCTGCAACCGCGTCTTCGTCCGCACCATTTGTTATCACCGGGCAGCCACGACGAATCGTATCTGCATCAACTGTTGCATCTTTATTAAAATCCTGCGCATTAAAGTCATTATTTATAACATTCAAGAAAAACGCATTCTGCTGTTGATTGGTTCTGATATTAGACAGACATACAATCGGAAAAATTCCACGTCCATCAATCTTGCGCCCCTGCCCCGTTTTTATTGATTTGTTCAATAATTCCAATGCCCCACCATTGTCCAAATCAATTCGCGATGCGATTCGCGCAGACCCGGCAGTTGGCGTCCCCACCAACACCCCACGCGCATTTTCATAAAATGCCGCAACCAATGCTTCGGCCGTGCCACGCGTCTGGTCAGACATCAGCACAACAACCGGCGCATCCGTCACCGCATCGCCACCGGGAACAACTTCTACTTCGTCCAATGCGGTTTCAACGATTCGCATAATCGGATTTTTTCCAATAAACAATCCACCTAGTTTTGCAGCGGCCCTTTCATCATCACCGCCCGCCACACGTAAATCCAGTACAATCCCCGACACATCCGGATATCGTTCCAATGCCTCGTTAATTATACTTACCGCGCCATCTGATACATTATGCACAATAATTTCCAACAACCCGCCTGTGTCTGGGTCTAATCGGAGAACAACATCCGCATCCGCCAAAACGATTGTAGCGCGCCGTAACACCACATCTTTATTCCCCGCCGGCGTCAACACATGAATCTTGGACGTACCAGAATTAAATCCGGTCATAACCGCATTCAATTCTGCATCCGACATATCCGCCACGTATCGTCCATTAATCTGTTCAATCAAATCACCTGCGCGAATACCCGCCATATCTGCGGGCGCGCCCTTATAGATACCATTCACACGAAAATTACCGCGCGAATCACGTGCGCCTTCGATTCCAACACTGGTCAGCAATCGGCCATCTTCGGTAATTTCTGCGGCCTTGGAAAAAACATATCGTCCATTTTCATCAACACCACGAATCAGACTGTCCACCACTGCTTGATACATTTCGCTTTCCGACAATCCGCGCAAATTCGAATCATATGCACGCATCTTTAATATCAGTGCTGTTGTGATTTCACCAAATCCATTCCAATCATTGGCGGCGGGCCGCGGGAAATTTGCAACAATATCATCCCCCCACACCAAAACGACACGTTCATCGGTTGCGGCAACATGCGCATTTTTATTTAAGTTTTCAATACTTTCAATCGCGATATTCAGGTTTTTCCCTGCCCAATTCACATCATCTAATTTCTGGTAAATTTCGGCAAATGTTTTTGACACCTCAAACACAGGCAAACCATCTTGGACCGGTTCATCATCAAAGAATAAACTATCCGCGCATGCGCCCTTCAATCCCCCCAGAACAACTGTCATAAAAACAAAAAACTTTTTTATTCCCATATTCCGTCCCCCCGTGGCGCATGCACACAAAATTATTTATCACTATCGCGCAGGTTAAAGTGATACAGCATAATATTAGAAATATACATACTGGTAAATGTACCCATAATTACACTGAATCCCATCGCATATGCAAATTCGCGCAAGACCTGGCCACCAAATATTGACAGTCCAATCATCGCCAACAGCGTTGAAACACTGGTCAACATAGTACGACGCAACATTTCATTAACCGACAAATCGATTAATTCACCCATTGGCATCTTGTGATACTTTTTAACATTTTCATCAATTCGGTCATAGTTTACAATCTTGTCATTAATTGAATACCCAATCCCCGTCAGAATAACTGCAATCGCCGTCTGGTTAAATTCCAACCCTGTTATTGAAAAGAATCCAAACATCAACACAAAGTCCAAGAACAACGAACAGAATGCCCCAACGGCATAGCCCCCCTTGTATCGAATCCAAACATAAATTGCCATCATGACAAACGCGAACAAAATTGCCAAAATTCCACCGCGTACCAATTCGCCACCAATTTTTGGTCCAACGACTTGCACCTGGGTATATTCAACATTATCACCCAGTATGTTTTTAATCTGGGCGACACGTTCATTTTGTGTGGCGTCTGTTGCCCCACGTGGCAGCCCCAGTCGAATTAAAATCGCATTACCATCAACCGTCTGTAATTCTGGATTAAATTCATCCAACGCATCACGCATTTGTTCGATACCATAGTCCTGGACAACTGGCTTAACCTCCATCGCGATACCGCCTGAAAAGTCAATACCATAGTTCAACCCACGCACCAACAACGACAACAGCGACAACAAAATCAAGGCCGCCGAAACTAAATACGACACCTTGCGATATTTCATAAAATGCAGTTTCATAACACTACCCCCTTGCACTTATTATTTTTTACCACCGACAAAACCAATTTTTTTATTTTTGCCGTTCATATACCAATCTACTAATACTTTGGTCAACCACACACAAGTGAACAAGGTTGTCAAAATACCAATCGACAGCGTCACCGCAAACCCACGAATTGGTCCCGCCCCAAACTGGAACAATACCAACCCACAAATCAGCGTAGTCAGATTTCCATCCAACACCGCCTTCATCGCCTTGTCAAACCCCAGATTTGTTGCCCGCAACGTCGGCGTTCCCGCACGAACTTCGTCGCGAATACGTTCAAACGGCAACACATTTGCGTCAACCGCCATTCCCAACGTCAACACGATACCTGCAATACCTGGCAATGTCAGTGTTGCCCCAAACAACGCAGTCAACCCAACAATCATCCCCAAATTCACCATCA
>JAEDOP010000003.1 GCA_016301865.1 Alphaproteobacteria bacterium | reverse complement strand
AGATTCCTTTGCAGGCCGCAATCGGGGGCAAGATTATCGCAAGAGAGACAATTGCGGCATATCGCAAAGATGTAACCGAAAAATGCTATGGTGGGGATATTACGCGTAAGCGCAAATTATTGGAAAAGCAAAAAGAGGGTAAAAAACGTATGCGTTCGTTCGGCAATGTAGAAATCCCACAGTCTGCGTTTATTAATGCATTAAAGGTATCATAAGGGGTGCAATATGAAGTGGTTTGATTATCTGAGAAAAACACCAGTGGCGCAGAGATTTGATGGGTTAAAGATTGTCTGTGCGGGGTATTGGGCAAACAAATTCACGCGTGTAAAATAATAAACCAAGGGGGTGGCCCATGGCACACCAATTTTATTTTAATCCGTATATCCTGGATAATCTGCCGGCGCCGGCGACGGGGTTTGATGTCGTTCAAGATATTTCAGAACCGCGTCTGCGGATGTATATTACCAGTCGGGGGGTCAAGACTTTCTTTGTTCGTAAACGCGTGCGGGGCAAAGATAAGCGGATTTTAATTGGTAAATATCCAGATGTTGATATTGAAGATGCGCGCAGTGCGGTGCCACAGATTCTGGAAAATGCGACAAAAAAACCGCCAGTGCGCAGAAAGAAAATTACATTTAAACAGTTCTTGGATTTGTATTTGGCGAACAAGGTTCGGCGCGGGGAAGATTCGCATATGAAATTGGTGCGCGCAATTAATCGACATTTGGTGGTGCTGTTTGAAAAAAAAATATCTGGGATTACATCTGATGATGTGCGTGCGTGCGTGCAAAATATTCGTGGTGTTGCCATTGCTGCGCGTATGCAGGAATTGCTGCAAAGTATTTTTAATTATGCGGTGGATATGGGGTATGTAAAATCTAATCCAACGATTGGTTTGGATAAAATCAAACAAAACCGACGCGTTCGACCATTGAACAGGGCTGGGTTGCAACGGCTGATGCGGGTAATTAATGACATGGATAATGTTATTTTGCGTGCAGCTTTTTTGATGCAGATTTATGGGTTCGCAACACGGTCAAAAATTTTTTCTATGGCGTGGGAAGACCTGGATTTTAATCATGATATGTGGAATACGCATCCTTTGCCAGATCGGGCAATTGTGCTGTTACAGGATTTACCCCAGGATGGACATTGGGTTTTTCCAGGACATGGTGGGGTGCATTTGATTGATCCGCGTACGGCATGGAAACGCATTGTCATGGCGGCGGGAATTCCAAATTTAACGATGGATGATGTACACAAATTTATGATGCGACAGTTGGTGTGGGCGTCGGATAAGGAAGATCTGCGGGTTAATATGAATAATTTGTTGGATGATATTTGCAGCCCATGCATATAACTTCGTATTTGTCAAGCGTTTGTTATTGTTTGTTATAATTTCTTGACACATATGTTAGAAAATGATAGTTTAGTAATCAATGATGGTCGTGGTATGGACCGAACAATTTAACTAAAACAAAGGAAAAGAAATGACAACTTTTGAAAAAGTAAAGAAAATCGTAGTTGAAAAACTGGGTGTATCAGAAGATAAAGTTACAGAATCTGCAACGTTTGTGAACGATCTGGGTGCGGATTCACTGGACGTTGTTGAATTCGTTATGGAAGTGGAAAAAGAATTCGACATCACAATTCCAGATGATGCAGCAACAAAATTGGAAAAAGTTGGCGATGCAGTAAAATACATCGACGAACACAAGAAAAACTAATTATTGTTTTGTGTAAGGTTTTTTCCGCCTGGGCAATTGTGCAGGCGGATTTTTTTATTGTCTTTTTCGTGGAAAACAGTATATCATATGGGTGTATGTTAGTTATACAAAAGGAATATATATTATGAGAAGAGTTGTTATTACCGGTATGGGTATTGTGTCCCCCGTTGGAACAGGTGTTGAATATGCGTGGAAAAATATCCTGGCGGGAAAGTCTGGGGTTAAAAAGATTGATTCATTCGAAGTAGATGATTTGGCATCGCAAATCGCAGGTATCCCAGAATATGGAACTGAACCTGGTCAATATAATCCAGACGCGGTGGTGAATGCCCGTGAACAGCGCAAACTGGATAAATGTGAAATATATGGAATTGTGGCGGCGGACGAAGCCATCAAAGATGCCGGATTGGATACATATGATGGCGATAAAACACGTATCGGTGTATCAGTTGGCAGTGGTATTGGTGGATTTAATACAATCTATGATAACTGTATTGAATTACATGAAGGTGGGCCGCGTCGCGTTAGTCCGTTCTTTATCCCCAAGGGGATTATTAATATGGCGGCGGGGAATATTTCAATTAAATATGGTTTCCAGGGGCCAAATATTTCCGTTGTGACGGCGTGTGCAACCGGTGCCCATTCAATTGGCGAAGCAGCGCGTATTGTAAAGTATGGTGATGCGGATATTATGATTTGTGGTGGCACCGAAGGTGCGGTCAGTCGTATTGCGCTGGCTGGATTTTCGGCGATAAAGGCATTAAGTACGCGAAACGATAATCCGGCGGCGGCATCACGCCCATGGGACAAGGGACGTGATGGATTTGTCATGGCCGAAGGGGCAGGTGTCTTGGTTCTGGAAGAATATGAACACGCCGTTGCACGTGGCGCAAAAATCTATGCCGAGGTTGCAGGTTACGGTATGTCAGGTGACGCATATCATATTACAGCACCGTCACCAAATGGCGAAGGTGGCAAACGTGCAATGATTGCCGCATTAAAAGATGCAGGTGTTAATCCGGCTGATGTTGATTATATTAACGCGCATGGTACATCGACCGGTTTGGGTGATGTCGGCGAATTGGCGGCGGTACAAAGTCTGTTTGGTGATGTGCCGGTATCGATGTCATCAACAAAATCTGTGACGGGGCATTTGTTGGGTGCGGCCGGCGCGGTCGAGGCAATATTCTGTGCGTGCGCAATTCGTGATGGTATTGTGCCACCAACGATTAACCTGGATGACCCCGAAGATGCGGTGGGGGATTTAGACCTGGTGCCGCATGTTGCAAAAAAACGCAAGGTGGATGTGGCGTTGAGTAATTCGTTTGGTTTTGGTGGAACAAACGCATCGCTGGTCCTTAAAAAAATCCAATAAAATGGCATATCTGCAAGCGGTGTCGACAACTTATGTACGTTTTGTACACTGCGTTGTCGGCACTGCGTGCATCTATACCATTTTCTTGAATTTTTATCCCCCAGAATTTGAAGTAAGTTTTTTATAGTTTCTTATATCTAAATCATTTTGTTTTACAATACATGATACGACCGTCAACACCGACATAAAATAAAAATCGCCACAAGGGCGATTTAAATTTCATGGTCGGAGTGACTGGGGTACCTCGGCACGATGTGCCTGTGGGGCATTCGTGACGATTTGATTGCGCGTTGCTTATCAAATCTACTCATTGTCGAACCTTGTATTGTTTTACAATACATGATACGACCGTCAACACTGGCATAAAATAAAAATCGCCACAAGGGCGATTTAAATTTTATGGTCGGAGTGACTGGGTTCGAACCAGCGACCTCTACGTCCCGAACGTAGCGCTCTACCAGGCTGAGCTACACTCCGATTGTTGTGCGCTGATTATGCGACCTTTTGATATAAAAATCAATGTAATTTTTTTGTTTTTTTATTTGTTTTTTGGCATATGTGCATTATATTTATTTTGCACTAAAAAAGGAAAAAGATGTTTTTTAAGCGGTTCTTGAAACAAAATGAATTTAATAATTATGATGATTATTCAAAAAATGCGGTGGTGAATGTTCCGGAAAATTTTAACTTTGCATATGATGTCGTAGACGTTATCGCGTCTGAGACCCCAGATAAAGTCGCAATTTTATGGACAAACGATGCGGGTGAAAAAAAGAATATTACTTTTAGCATGTTGTCCAAATGGTCGAATGCGGTGGCGAACTTTCTGAGCCAACGCGGGTTAAAGCGTGGGGATACAGTTTTACTGTTTATGCGTCGCAGATGGGAATACTGGGTGTTGATGATGGCAATGCATAAATTAGGGGTGATTCCAATTCCATCAACCAATCAACTGAAAAGCAAGGATATAGAATACAGGTTAAAGACAGCAGAAGCGTCCGCGGTAATCGCGTTTGATGATGGTAATGTTGTAGATGAAATTAAAAGGGCAATTGGGAACAGGGAAAATATTCAATTAATTGATTGTGCAGAAATTAGTGCGGCGTGCGAATCATATCCGCAGACATTGGAACGCGTGCCAAATGAAAACACGGATACGATGGTTGTGTACTTTACCAGTGGTACAACCGATATGCCAAAAATGGTGGCGCACAATTTTATGTATCCGTTGGGGCATATTAATACCGCGGTGTTCTGGCAGCGATTGGTTGATGGTGATATTCACTTTACATTGTCCGAATCGGGTTGGGCAAAATGTTCGTGGGGTAAAATGTATGGCCAATGGTTGGCGGGTGCGACGGTCTTTGTGTTCGATTTTAGTCGCATATTTACAGCCCACGATTTGCTGAATGCGATTGCAGAACATAAAATCACATCGTTCTGTGCGCCACCAACGGCATATAAAATGATGATTCATGCGGATATGTCTAAATATGATTTGTCGTCGTTGGTCAAGGCCGATGTCGCCGGCGAGGCGTTGAATCCAGAGGTATATGAAAGATTTTTGGAAAGCACGGGTGTTAAACTGCGCGAAGGATTTGGCCAGACCGAAACGTGCGTTATGATATTTACAAACCAGTGGATTGAACCAAAGCCAGGTGCAATGGGTATGCCGGCCGCAGGTTGGGATGTGAAATTATTGGATGAACGTGGACGTGTGGTGACAGAACCGAATACCGTTGGTGAAATCTGCGTTAATGTCAAGGATGGTAAGCCATTGGGCCTGTTCCAGGGATACCATAAAAATGACAAGCAGACAAATGCGGTCTATCGTGATGGGATTTATCACACGGGTGATATGGCGTATTTTGATGCGGATGGATATTTCTGGTTCGTGGGGCGTAATGATGATTTAATTAAAACCAGTGGTTATCGTGTCAGCCCGTTCGAAGTCGAATCGGTATTGCTGGAACATCCGGCCGTACGCGAAGTGGCCGTCACGGGTATCCCAGACCCATCGCGTGGCCAGGCGGTCAAGGCAACGATTGTTCTGAATAAATATTTTCAACAGACAGATGCGCTGGTGCGGCAATTGCAGGATTATGCAAAATCTCGTGCCGCGCACTATAAAGCACCACGCGTGATTGAGTTTGTAGAAACATTGCCTATGACAATCAGTGGCAAAATTCGACGTGCGTTAATTCGCACGCTGGACAGTGCCAAGGAATCAATCGTTGACCCAATTAAAAGTACAATTGGGTTGGGTGAAGAAAAATAAAAATCCGGCATCGCCGGATTTTATTTTTGTGAAATAATTGCAAATGGGGGCTTTGTCTGTAATAATAAACAGACTATGGCAAGACGTAGAAATTTATTTCCAAAGCGTGTTATTGTTCAATTGATTGTCGCACCAGTGTTGATTGTGCTGTGTGTGGCACTGTATATGTTTGGTATTCATTCTACGGTTTCAAAACCGGTTGTGTTTGATATTGTGGCGGGGGATACCGTTTCAGGGATTGCGCGCAGATTGTACAAACAAAAGCTAATTGATTCAGAAGAAGTCTTTGTAATGTCTGTGCGATTTAATGGGGGTAAAATTCAAACTGGACAATATGATATTCCCGTTTCGGCCAGCAGTTGGCGAATCGCAGATATGTTCGCAAATGGGCGCGTTGCATCAACCACCATCGTTATTCCCGAAGGGTTGACCATAAAACAAATTAAGAATCTGTTGTTGCAGTCATCTGCATTGACGGGTGCGGTGGAATGTAAATCGGGGAACAGTGCGCCGGTGTGTAATTTGCGTGATGGTGATGTGTTTCCAGATACATATACGGTGGCGCGTGGGATGAACCGGTTGGCGGTTCTGGATTTAGCGCGCAAGAAAATGGTGAATATACAGGGGGCGTGGGAACGTACGAATCGCCGATTGCCAAAGCCGTTACAGGACTGGGATGATGTTATTACGTTGGCGTCAATCGTACAAAAGGAAACGCCCCAGGCACGTGAAATGCCGATTGTGGCCAGTGTATATCTGAATCGGTTGAACCGGGGGATGCGGTTGCAGGCCGATCCAACAGTTGTCTATGCGTTGACTGATGGGCTGGGCGATATGCAGGGCCAACCGTTATTGCGCGGGCATTTGAAAATAGACAGTCCATATAACACGTATAGGAACAAGGGCCTGCCGCCGGCGCCAATTGCCAATGTTGGTGAAAATGCGATTCGGGCGGTGTTAAGGCCTGCCGATACAAATTATCTGTTCTTTGTCGCAGACGGGCGGGGTGGGCATCTGTTTTCCAAGGACTATGAAGAACATAAAAAAAATCACAATGACTGGCGCGAGATAAAAAAATTAAAAAATAAAAATTAAAAAACCGTCAGTCTGTTATTTTCGATAATTATTAAAAAGTATAACCAATTATAACAAATTTAATAAAACACCCAGTGCGTGGGCGTTTGAATTATGTGCTGTGATTAAATTCCGATTCGTGCGTGCGGTGAATAATATCATATTTTTGGTTGGGTTGCAAAAATCTTTAACCTTGCGGGTGGGATTTTATGCCTGATAAAATGGTATTAGCTAGAGAAACATAAATCTAGTTGATACATAACAAATAGAAAGGAGACGTTATGAAAAAATTAACTTTGGCTTCATTGTTGGCATTTTTTGCAGTATCGGGTGCATATGCAGAAACAAATTATTTTGTTGGGGGCAGTGTGGCGTTTAAAACGGATAATGAACATTCTACGCTATTCAATGTGGCACCAGAATTTGGTTGGAAATATAACGCAGACTGGGATTTGGGGGTAATGGCAAATTTTGGTCTTGATCACAAATATATGGAAAATGTGTATTCGATGGAAGGTGATACTTATGGTTATGGTATTGGTGCGTTTGCGCGTTATAAGGTTGCAGAATTTGGCGGTGCAAAACTGTTGTTAAAGGGATCTGTTGGTGTGGATTTTGCGACTATGTCGCCGGCTGATGATGCGTTTGATGCTGAAACCCTTACAACTTTGAATGCGTCTGTTATTCCAATGATTACATATGACATTTCTGAATCATTTACATTGTATGCAAACCTGAACTTCTTGGGTGTGTATGCGGGATATAACTTTGAAAATAAGGATTTGGGTATAGAAGATGGTTGGAGTATTGGTGCGGTTGCAGATTCCACCGATGTGGCAAACACAGCAGACTTCCAGATTGGATTTTTGTATAATTTCTAATAGGAGTATTGTTGAAATTACACCCCCGAAAATCGGGGGCGTTTTTTTTGAATTTGTTCCTGTTTATATGATTTTTCATATTTCTTAAAATCAGATTGCGCAAGAGGAGAGAAAATATGAAAAAAGTATTTGTGTTATTGGGTGCGCTGGTATTCGTGTCGGGTGGGGCAGGGGCCGCCAATATAATCAATGGCAATCCTATGTATGGTCCGGCCCAGGGACGGTTCTATAACCTGTTCACACCGGTTCAGGCGAACTCGGAATTTGACCGATTCGTTATGGCGGATGAATTTGGGTATGGGATTACAGATAAATTGGTTGCAATGATTCAGACGTCTGGTTCGTATGATTCATCAGACAATCCAGAATTTGGAAAGTGGTCGTGGAATCATTTACAGGTCGGGCTGGATTGGACGGTGGCTGACTATGGTGAATACCAGTCCGATGTCTATGGGCGCGCGATGCAGGTCTATGATACGCGTCAGCATCTGGAAACAATCGCGTATAATTGGACGGTCGGTGCCCAGGTTGGTCGCGTGACAGATAACTGGACCATTGCTGGGGTGGTCGAAGTGGACTATCTGAATGATGATGTAGACTATAAAAATGCCGACGCATGGGCAATGACGGTTGGAATTCAGGGACAATATATTGTGAATGACCGGTGGAATTGGGTTGGTGAACTAATGTTCGATTTTGATTTGTTTGATGAATATTATGATGGTGAAAGATTGCGATTCAGTGTAGGCGCAAATTATAATCTGGATGAATATAAGTACATTGGATTTTATGCGGCCAAGGATTTAGTGCACAGTTTCAAGCATAGCCCGGCGACGATTGGGGTTGTTTTTGGCGTAGACTTCTAAAAAATAAAATCTAATGGCATATCTAAAGCGGGTTGGTAATGGCTCATGTAGCTTCTGTACACTACGCCATTTCCAACCCGTTTATCTATACCATTATCCTTAATTTTATAAAAGTAGACTGATTGAGTTTTTGTCATTTTAGGTGTTTTATCTAAATTCCTGATTTTGTGGGGTTTTCAAGCGGGTTTTTTAAGGTTTTTTCCCATATTTTCCTTGACAATTTGGGGGGGCGCGATTATAGTAAGTGCGCTTTCTGTGTAAACAAGGAAAGCAAGGAATACATAAAAACCGCTTACACTGACAGATTTATAATCCGGCATAAGTCGTTGAAATAAGTCTGAATGGGCGGCTTTTGTGCAGAGTAAAATAGGTAGAAAAAAACAAAGAGATTTTGAATGCCAACAGTAAACCAACTGATTCGGAAGTCTCGTAAAAAAGTCGTGGTGAAAAGCACTGCGCCTGACATGATGGAAAACCCACAGAAACGTGGTGTTTGCACACGTGTTTATACGACAACACCGAAAAAACCTAACTCGGCGCAGCGTAAGGTTGCCCGTGTAAAACTGGCAAACGGCCGCGAAGTAACTGCTTATATTCCTGGCGAAGGTCACAACCTGCAGGAACACAGTGTTGTTATGATTCGTGGTGGTCGTGTAAAGGACTTGCCTGGTGTAAAATATCATATTATCCGTGGTGTCTTGGATACCAAGGGTGTTGATGCACGTAAACAGGGGCGTTCTTTGTATGGTGCCAAAACAAAGAAATAATAAATGTTAACCACACGCATGTAATGTGCGTGAGTAATCTGGGGCGGTCCCAGATGAAGCGATAAAAGGAAAATAAATATGTCAAGACGTAAAGCTGCAACAAAACGTGAAATCTTGCCAGATTCCAAATATGGTAATTTGGTTGTTGCAAAATGTATTAATGTTGTTATGTGGGACGGCAAAAAAGAGGTTGCTGAAAACATCGTATATGGTGCAATGGATAAATTGAAAAAGATTGCCAAAGATGGTGATGAATTGACAGCCTTCTTGGAAGCGATTGATGCTTTGAAGCCATCAGTCGAAGTTAGAGGTCGTCGCGTAGGTGGTGCAACATACCAGGTTCCAGTCGAAGTAAGACCAGTACGCCAGCAGACATTGGCGTTGCGTTGGTTGGTCGGATTTGCGCGTAAACGTGGTGAACGCAGCATGGATGACAGACTGTTTGGCGAATTGCGTGATGCCTTGAACGGTCAGGGTGGCGCATTTAAAAAGAAAATTGATACACATAAAATGGCAGAAGCGAACAAGGCGTTTGCTCACTTCCGCTGGTAATCAATACAAAGGCAAAGGAAAGATACAATGTCAGTCGGGAAAACCGCACCTTTACATATGTACCGCAATATCGGCATTATGGCCCATATTGACGCGGGTAAAACAACAACATCTGAACGTATCTTGTTCTACACTGGTAAAACATACAAGATTGGTGAAGTGCACGATGGTGACGCAACCATGGACTGGATGGAACAGGAACAAGAACGTGGTATTACAATTACATCAGCCGCAACAACATGCTTTTGGCGCGACCATCGTATCAATTTGATTGATACACCGGGGCACGTGGACTTTACTATGGAAGTAGAACGTTCGCTGCGTGTTCTGGACGGCGCGGTTGCCGTATTTGAATCTGTGTCGGGCGTTCAGCCACAGACAGAAACTGTATGGCGTCAGGCAGACCGTTATTCGGTTCCACGTATTTGCTTTATTAACAAAATGGATCGTATTGGTGGGAACTTCTTCCGCTGTGTTGATATGATTCGTGAACGTTTGGGTGCAAATCCGTTGGTTATTAATTTCCCAATTGGTGCAGAATCTGATTTCCGTGGCGTTGTCGATGTTATCGAAATGCGTGGCATTGTCTGGGAAGATGATATGGGCAAAGATCCACACGTCATTGAAATCCCAGAAGAATTAAAGGAAAAAGCCCAGGAATTACACGAAAAACTGATTGAAGAAGTTGTAACGCTGGACGATGAAATTATGGAAGCGTATATGGAAGGTAATGTTCCAGATGTTGCGACCATTAAAAAGTTAATCCGCAAGGGTACAATCAACCAGAACTTTAACCCAGTTTTGTGCGGTACTGCATTTAAGAACAAGGGTGTTCAGCCATTGTTGGATGCGATTGTTGACTATTTGCCAAGCCCATTGGATATCCCAGCGATTGTCGGGACAAAAATGGACGGTGAAACAGCCGAAGAACGTAAACCAGATGCCAAAGAACCATTCAGTGCGTTGGCATTTAAGGTTGCAAATGATCCATTCGTAGGTAACCTGATGTTTATCCGTATCTATTCTGGTAAGTTGGTATCGGGTTCTTATATCTATAATTCTAACCGTGATAAACGTGAACGCGTTGGTCGTATGTTGTTGATGCATTCTAATAACCGTGAAGAAATCAAAGAAGCATCGGCCGGTGACATTATCACTTTGGTTGGTATGAAGGAAACAATTACAGGTGACACTCTGTGTGACGAAGCGAATCCAATTTTGTTGGAATCAATTCATGTTCCAGAGCCTGTTATGAGTATCGCAGTTGAACCAAAGACCAAGGCAGACATTGAAAAGATGTCGTTGGGTCTGCAGGCGTTGGCCAAAGAAGATCCTTCGTTCCGCGTGTCGGTTGACGAAGAATCAGGTCAGACTATTTTGTCCGGTGTTGGTGAATTGCACTTGGAAATTTTGGTCGATCGACTGTTGCGTGAATTCAAAGTGGATGTAAATGTTGGTGAACCACGTATCGCATACCGTGAAACATTCCGCAAGCCGGTCACAGAAGAATACACACACAAGAAACAGTCTGGTGGTTCGGGTCAGTACGCGCAGGTTAAGATTGAATTTGAACCGCTGGAACCAGGTAAAGGATACGAATTCGAAAACAAGATTGTTGGTGGTGCGATTCCAAAAGAATATATCCCTGGTGTGGAAAAGGGTTTGAAGATAGCCCAGCAGACAGGTGTTCTGATTGGCTATCCAACAGTAGATTTCAAGGCTACATTGGTAGATGGTAAGTATCACGAAGTTGACTCTAATGTATTGTGCTTTGAAATTGCGGCACGCGCATGCTTCAGAGAGGCAATGAAAAAAGCGTCGCCGAAATTGCTGGAACCGATTATGAAACTTTCGGTCACAACACCGGAAGAATATGTCGGTGACATCATTGGGGACTTGAACAGTCGTCGTGGGCAAATCAATGGTATCGAGACACAATTCGGTAACCAGCAGATTTCTGCATTTGTTCCATTGGCAAACCTGTTTGGGTATGTAAAAACATTGCGTTCCTTGTCACAGGGTCGTGCAAATCCATATATGGAATTGTCGCACTATGACGAAGTCCCGACAAACGTTGCTGACGAAGTAATCAAGAAGCTGACGAAATAATTAACAAGAAGTTCTAACAAAAACTAACAAGCAGCCTAAGGAGAAAACTAATGGCAAAAGAAAAGTATGTAAGAAGCAAACCACACGTCAATATTGGTACAATTGGCCACGTTGACCATGGTAAAACAACATTGACTGCTGCTATCGTTCACTACTATGGAGTTGGTGCCGATGCACAGAAGGGTGTTGATCAGATCGATAACGCGCCAGAAGAAAAACAGCGTGGTATTACAATTAACACATCACACGTTGAATATGAAACAGAATCACGCCACTATGCGCACGTTGACTGCCCAGGGCACGCGGACTATGTTAAAAACATGATTACCGGTGCGGCGCAGATGGACGGTGCAATCTTGGTTGTTGCGGCGACAGATGGTCCAATGCCACAGACACGCGAACACATCTTGTTGGCACGTCAGGTTGGTATTCCAAAAATCGTTGTTTTCTTGAACAAATGTGATTTGGCAAACGATCCAGAATTGTTGGAATTGGTTGAAATGGAAATCCGTGAACTGTTGTCTGCGAACGACTTTGACGGTGACAATGCACCAATCATCCGTGGTTCTGCGGTATCTGCTGTTGAAGGCAAGAACGACGGTTTGGGCAAAGAATCAATTGATGCGTTGTTAAAGGCATGTGACGAATACATTCCAATGCCAGAACGTCCAGTTGATAAACCATTCTTGATGCCAATCGAAGACGTGTTCAGCATCACAGGTCGTGGTACGGTTGTCACAGGTCGTGTTGAATCTGGTGTTATCAAAGTTGGTGACGAATGTGAAATCGTTGGTCTGCGTCCAACACAGAAAACAACAGTTACAGGCGTTGAAATGTTCCGCAAAATACTGGATCAGGGTGAAGCCGGTGATAACGTAGGTCTGTTGTTGCGTGGTACTAAGAAAGAAGATGTAGAACGTGGTCAGATTATCTGTAAGCCAGGTTCTATTACACCACACACAGAATTCGAAGCTGAAGTCTATATCTTGACCAAAGAAGAAGGTGGCCGTCATACAGCGTTCTTTAGCAACTATCGTCCACAGTTCTTCTTTAGCACAACAGACGTAACAGGTACAATCACATTGCCAGCAGACAAAGAAATGGTTCTGCCAGGTGATAATGTCCGTATCAACGTGCAGTTGATTGCACCAATTGCTATGGACGAAGGTCGTCGCTTTGCTATCCGTGAAGGCGGTCGCACAGTTGGCGCAGGTGTTGTATCCAAAATCATTAAATAATTAAACAGTCTTGGGCGGTGTAACTGAATTAAAAGCGTCAGTGATTACCGCCCAGATAAATATAAGGAAAACGGTAATGGTACCAACATCAAAAATTCGTATCAAGTTGACAGCATTCGACCATCGTATCTTGATGGAATCTGTCGAAGAAATTGTAAAAACTGCCAAGCGCACAGGCGCAGATGTAGTTGGACCAGTTCGTCTGCCAACATTGGTGCAGAAATTTACGGTCAACCGTTCACCACACGTTGATAAAAAGTCACGTGAACAGTTCGAAATCCGCAATCATAAAGCGGTTGTCGATATTGTTAATCCAACCCCTCAGACAGTTGATGCCTTGATGAAGTTGGATTTGGCGTCGGGTGTTGATGTAAAAATTAAATTGTAAAATTAAAATAATCTGTTAGTGTTGGCGTGGCAGTGTGTACACCATACCAACCAACTGACATAAAAAAAGGCATAAAAAAATGAAACGTAGCGGATTAATTACAACAAAAATTGGAATGACGCGTCTGTATGATGATGCTGGTGTTGCGCATCCTGTGACAGTTTTGTCTGTGGGTGACTGTGCCGTCATTGGAAATCGCACGCAAGAAAAGAACGGTTATGTCGCAAATATTTTAGGTTTGCGCGAAGCCAAGGCAAAACATGTAGCAAAACCACAGTTGGTTGCGGCTGAAAAAGCAGGCGTAAAACCATATCGCAAGGTTGTAGAATTCCGTGTATCGGATGACTGTGTTATCCCAGCAGGGACACAGTTGATGGCATCTCATTTTGTTGCCGGTCAATTCGTTGATGTACAAGCAACAAGTAAAGGTAAAGGCTATCAGGGTGCGATGAAACGTCATAACTTTGGCGGTAAGGAAGCAACCCACGGTGTATTGAAAGCACATCGTTCCATCGGTGGTACTGGTATGCGTGAATGGCCAGGCCGCGTTCTGAAAGGTAAAAAGATGGCTGGACAGATGGGTAATGAAACTGTCACAGTTCAGAACTTGAAAGTGTTCGGTACAGATGAAGCAGAAAATCTGATCTTCGTCGAAGGCGCAGTTCCAGGCGCAAATGGTACATTTGTTCTGGTTACAGACGCAATCAAAAAGGAACACAAGGATTTGCCAGTTCCAACAGTCGCAGCGAAAGCAGCAGAAGTTGTAGCTGAAACAGTAACCGAAACAGAAGCTGTTGCGGAATAATAAGTTAACAGCAAGAGTGAGGTAAGTAAAATGCAATTAGATATTATTAATTTCGATGGAAAGAAGGTTGGTTCGGTTGAACTGGCTGATAGCATATTTGGTTTGGAACCACGTGCGGACATCTTGCACCGTGTCGTTACATGGCAGCGCGCAAAATCACGCGCCGGTACACATGCGGTGAAAACTGTATCTGATGTTCAGGGCAGTGGTAAGAAAGCGTTCAAACAGAAAAAAACAGGTAACGCACGTCAGGGTGAAAGATATAATGTTCATATGCGTGGCGGTGGTGTAGTTCATGGACCAGTCGTTCGCGACCATTCTATTGACTTGCCAAAGAAAATCCGTAGCCTGGGTCTGAAGATGGCGTTGTCATCCAAGGCAAAGGATGGTAGCCTGGTTATCATTGATTCTGAAAAATTGGCAGCGGCGAAAACAAACGCGTTCGCGAAACAGTTGAAGAAACTGGAAATCGCATCTGCTTTGTTCGTAGGGGCCACAGAATTAGATGAAAACTTTGTAAAATCTGCGGCAAATATCGCAAATGTTGATGTGTTGCCAACGATTGGTTTGAATGTTTTGGATATCTTGAAACATGAAAAATTAGTTTTGACAGCAGACGCAGTCAAAGCGGTTGAAGCAAGATTGGCGTAATCAATTAAAGAATTGAGGTAAGCAAAATGGCAGAAAAGAAAGTAAGTGCAGAGAAAAAAATCGTTGCGACAGCCGGTATTTATGATATACTGTGTCGTCCGATTATCTCGGAAAAGACAGCAAAACTGTCTGAAAGCAACGGTATAGCGTTCGAAGTTGCAATGAAAGCAACCAAAGAAGATGTGGCACGTGCGGTCGAAGCAATCTATGGCGTAAAACCAACCAAGGTTAACGTTGTAGTTACCAAGGGCAAGGTTAAAACCTTCCGTGGTCGTAGCACAGGTACACAGCGCACTGTAAAAAAAGCATATGTATCTTTGCCGGCAGATGCAAAACTGGATTTGTCAGCAAATATGTAGTATAATATACCGCCCTGGCAGAGAACCCAAAGAAAAGGATGCTAGTGTCAGGGCGAGAAAACAAAGGTAATAAAAATGGCATTGAAACATTATAAGCCAACAACACCAGGTACACGTGGATTGACCCAGGTTGATCGCAGTGAACTGTATTGTGGTGCGCCAGAAAAGGCATTGACAGTTGGTTTGAAGTCCAAAGGTGGACGTAATAACTTTGGTCATGTAACAGTTATGCACCAAGGTGGTGGTCATAAACGTAAATATCGTTTGATTGACTTTAAACGTAAAAAGATGGATGTCCCAGCGACCGTTGTGCGTTTGGAATATGATCCGAACCGTACGGCATTTATCGCTTTGATTGAATATACAGACGGTATGCGTTCTTATATCTTGGCACCACGCGATTTAAAGGCGGGTGATGTGGTTATTTCGGCACAGTATGCAGATATTAAGCCAGGTAACACAATGCCATTGAAGAATATGCCAATCGGTACAATCGTACATAACATCGAATTGAAACCAGGCGCAGGTGGTCAGTTGGCACGTAGTGCAGGTTGCTATGCGCAGTTGATGGGTAAAGACGGTGTTTATGCACAGATTAAGTTGAACAGCGGTGAGTTGCGTAAAGTTCATTCCGATTGTTTGGCAACAGTTGGCAGCGTATCTAATCCAGATCAGCGCAATGTCAACTTGGGTAAAGCTGGTCGCGCACGTTGGTTGGGTATCCGCCCATCAGTACGCGGTATGGCGATGAACCCAGTAGATCACCCAATGGGTGGTGGTAATGGTCATTCTAAGGGCCACGAACCGGTATCACGTACAGGTATTCCAGCCAAGGGATATCGTACCCGTAGCAATAAACGTACTGCTAAGATGATTATTCGCAGCAGACATTTGGCGAAAAAGAAATAATAAGAAATAAACGGAGTAAATGATGTCTCGTTCAGTATGGAAAGGTCCTTATGTTCATCCGTCTGTGTTAAAGAAAACGGCAGCGGCAATTGAAAAAGATGACCGTAAACCAATTAAAACCTGGTCCCGTGGTAGCACAATTATACCACAGATGGTGGGACTGACTTTTGATGTGCACAATGGTAATAAATTTATCCCTGTATCAATCGTAGAAGATATGATTGGTCACAAGTTGGGTGAATTTGCGCCAACACGTACATTTAAAGGTCATGCCGCTAATAAAAAAGCCGCAGCAGGTAATAAATAATATAGGGTGGTAAGTTATGACAGCAAGATATGGAATTAACGAAAATCAGGTGCGCGCGTTCAATAAAATGATCCGCGTTAGCCATCAGAAGCTGAATCTGGTCTGCGACATGGTTCGTGGTTTGCCAGTGGAACGCGCTGTTGATGTCTTGAAATTTTCGAAAAAGCGTGTAGCAGGTGAAGTGCTGAAAACTTTGTTGTCTGCGACTGCAAATGCAGAACACAACAAAAAGTTGCCAGTTGAAACTTTGTTCGTCAAAGAAATTTGGTGTGGCAAAGCGTTGACTATGAAGCGTATTATGCCGGGGCCACGTGGCAGTGCACGTCCAATTCTGAAACCTTTTTCAAATTTGACAATCGTTTTGGAATCAGGCACGGCGCCATCGAAAAAAAAGGCAGCAAAAAAAGAAACAACAAAATAAGGTAAGTCGTGTGGGGTGGTATGGAACAATGATGTTCCTGAATAAAGTGGAAACACTTCAAGAACACCCCCACTAAGTTTAAGGAAAAAAGAAATGGGACAGAAAGTATCACCAATTTCACTGCGTGAGTTTATCAACAAGATTACAGATTCACGCTGGATTGCAGGTAAAAAAGACTATGCGGCTTTGTTGGCAGAAGACGTCAAAATTCGCAAGTTTATCGAAAAGAAATTAAAGAAAGCCGGTTTGGCTAAGGTTGTTATTGAACGCTTTGCCAAAAAGGTTGTCGTGACTATTCATACCAGCAGACCTGGTATGATTATTGGTAAGAACGGTGCCGATATCGAAACACTGCGTAACGATATCAAGAAACTGGTTAAAAATGACCAGGTTGTCGTAAACATTTACGAAGTTCGCCGTCCGGACCTGAATGCGCAGTTGGTTGCGCAGAACATTGCACAGCAGATCGAAGGTCGTGTATCCTTTAAGCGTGCAATGAAGAAAGCTGTGCAGAACGCACAGAAAGCAGGTGCCCAGGGTATCAAAGTTATGTGTTCTGGTCGCTTGAATGGTGCTGAAATCGCACGTAGCGAACAAATCCGCGAAGGTCGTATTCCACTGCATACATTGCGTGCGGATATTGACTATGCGTCAATCCAGGCCAAAACGACATATGGTGTTATTGGTGTAAAAGTTTGGATTTATACCGGCGATGTTGTTAACAAGGATAAATTGGCATCTGAAATGGCGCGCCCGACAGAATATGCCGGCAGCAGCGAAAAAAAGCACAAATAATAATTAAAACAATTATTAGAAATTGAAGGATTTGTATCATGTTAATGCCAAAGAAAACAAAATTTCGCAAACAGCATAAAGGCCGTATTCACGGCGTTGCGAAAGGTGGCAGCGAATTAGCATTCGGTTCATTTGGGCTGAAGGCAATGTCACCAGAACGTATCACTGCGCGTCAAATCGAAGCAGCGCGTCGTGCAATCACACGTCATATGCGTCGTATGGGTAAACTGTGGATTCGTATATTCCCAGATGTGCCAGTTACCAAGAAACCAGCCGAAGTTCGTATGGGTAAAGGTAAAGGTGCAGTGGAATACTGGATTTGCCGTGTTAAGCCAGGTCGCATCATGTTCGAATTGGATGGTGTAAAACCAGAAGTTGCATATGAAGCGTTCGCATTGGCGGCGGCGAAACTGCCAGTGAAAACAAAAGTTGTTGAACGTAAAGTTAACTAATTAATTGCAGTCCCCGGGCAAAACCCGGGGCAGGGCAAAAAAAGGTAGCAGAAATGGCAGAAAAGAAAGTTGAAACAGAATTGACGATGGAAGCATTGGAAAGCAAATTGGTTGATTTGAAGAAAGAACAGATGAATCAGCGCTTTCAACATGCAGCAGGTCAGATGCCAAAAACACATATTATGCGTCAGACCCGTCGTGAAATTGCACGTGTTAAGACAAAACTGAACGCGGCAAAAAAATAAAAATTGCTGATTTTTGTTGATATTTCTAAATTTTTAGATAATATAGACGGGGTCAGATTTAAGGAAACCAGGATTTAATCTGGGGGCTTTGCGCGAAAAAGTCAGTAAAGTCTGTGGGTTAAACAAACAGTATAAGGGATAATAGTTATGCCAAGACGTATACTGCAAGGGACAGTTATCAGTACAGCAAACGACAAAACAGTCGTTGTAGAAGTGGAACGTCGTTTCCGTCACCCACTGTACGGTAAGTTCGTTAAGCAGAACAAAAAGTACAAAGCGCACGATGAAAACAATGAATATAAAATTGGTGAAATCGTTGCAATCGAAGAACATCGTCCAATCTCTAAGACAAAGTCTTGGATTGTTAAGGGACGCATTGGTGTTTCCAAAGACGATGCAGTTGAAGTAGTTGACTAGTAATCAACAGGTTCTTTGAGGTCGGTTCGGGAATTATAAGGCGACAGTCGGAACCTATAACAAAGCGGTGGGGGATTGCCCCGCCTGCAGGAAAAGGATTAAAGTTATGATTCAAAATGAAACAGTTATGACAGTTGCAGACAACAGTGGTGCACGTAAAGCAATGTGCATCAAGGTTTTGGGCGGTTCACATCGTCGCTATGCAACAGTTGGTGACAAAATTGTTGTTGCCATTAAAGAAGCCATTCCACGTGGTAAAGTTCAAAAAGGTACAGTGCAACGTGCGATTATTGTTCGTACAAAGTTCCCTGTAAAACGTCCAGACGGTTCAATTATTCGTTTTGACGACAATGCCGTTGTTTTGATTAACAAAAACAACTTTGAACCAATTGGTACACGTATCTTTGGGCCAATTGCCCGTGAAGTTCGTCGTAAATACGATGTTCAGAAAATCGTGTCTTTGGCACCAGAAGTAATCTAAATAACAGATGGAAGGTCATAAAATGAAAATTAAAAAAGGCGACGAAGTCGTAGTTATTTCGGGAAAATTCAAAGGCGTCAAAGGTAAAGTACTGGAAGCACGCCCAGCAGAAGAACGTGTTGTTGTCGAAGGTGTCAATCGTCGTAAATGGCACATCAAGCCAACACAGGAACAGCCAGGTCATATCATTGACCGCGAAGCGCCGGTTCATGTTTCCAACGTTGCGTTGGTTGATCCAAAAACTAAAAAAGCAACACGCGTTGGTTACAAAGTTGAAAACGGTAAAAAAGTTCGCGTTGCAAAAAAATCTGGTGCTGAGATTTAATGACAGGTAAATTGTTGCCCGCTGTTACGGGAACACAACAAAAGGAAAAAAGAAATGCAAAGCAGATTGCGTGAAATTTATGAAAAAGAAATTGTGCCAGAATTGGTTAAAGAATTCGGCTATAAAAATACGTTTGCAGTTCCAAAACTGACAAAAATCGTTTTGAACATGGGCGTTGGTGAAGCAGTGTCTGATAAAAAGAAGTTGGATGCAGCGGTTGTTGATTTGACAGCGATTGCAGCCCAAAAAGCAATTAAGACACGTGCGAGAAAATCAATCGCGACATATCGTCTGCGTGAAGGTCAGGAAATTGGTACAAAAGTTACATTGCGTGGTAAAAGAATGTATGATTTCTTGGATAAACTGATTACAGTTGCCTTGCCACGTGTAAAGGACTTTCACGGGTTGTCAAAATCTAAGTTCGATGGTCGTGGTAATTATGCGTTCGGTATCAAGGAACATTTGATTTTCCCAGAAATTTCTGTTGATAAAATCGATGCCATTCGTGGTATGGATATTGTTATCGCAACAACAGCGAAAACAGATGACGAAGCACGTGCATTGCTGACTAAAATCGGCTTGCCATTGGTTTTGAAATAATTAAAAAAGGTAAAAAAGATGGCGAAATTAGCGTTAATTAATAAACAACATAAACGTGAAAAGCTGGTTGCGCAGTATGCAAAAAAGCGTGAAACAATCAAGGCAAAAATGTCTGTTAATGCGACACCAGAAGAAAGAATCGATGCAATGAAAAAGTTGGCAAAATTGCCACGTAATGCAAACCCAACACGTTTGCGCAATCGTTGCAGCGTCACAGGTCGTTCACGCGGTTTCTCGCGTTTGTTCGGTTTGTGCCGTCAGCAGGTACGTACAATGGCCAGTGAAGGTAAACTGCCAGGTGTACGTAAGTCTAGCTGGTAAAAAAAAGAACAAGCACAACTGTGGACAATGCAGTTGGAAGATAAACAGTGCAGGGGGATTTTCCCCCACACATGTAAGGAGTAAAAAAGATGTCACTATCACACCCAATCGGCGATATGGTTACCCGCATCCGTAATGGTCAAAATGCAGGTAAAGAAACAATCGTCGTTCCAAACAGCAAACTGCGTCAGGCTGTTTTGTCTGTATTAAAAGAAGAAGGTTTTATTACTGATTTCCGTATCGATGCAATCGATGAACATCGTTCAAATTTGGTTGTTGAATTGAAGTATGTTGGCGGAAACGGTGCAATCCAAGAAATTTCAGTTGTGTCCAAACCAGGTCGCCGTGTTTATTCCGGCAGTGCCAAAATGCCAAAGGTATTGAATGGGTTGGGTATCGCAATCGTGTCAACACCAAATGGTGTTATGACAGACCACAAGGCACGTTTGATGAACGTCGGTGGTGAAGTGTTGTGCAAGGTTATCTAAGTAAAAGCGAGGATTAAGTTATGTCACGTGCAGGAAAATATCCAGTTAAACTGAGTGAAGGCGTATCTGTCGCGATTGTGGACAACGCTGTGATTGTAAAAGGGCCAAAAGGCGAACTGAGTTTGCCATTGAATACAAAAAATGCTGGCTTGGTCGATATTGTTATCGAAGAAGGTCAGGTTGTTATTAACCTAAAAGATGCCGAAGAAAAACAGGCGCGTACAATGTGGGGCACAATGGCACGCAATATTCGCAATGCGGTCGAAGGTGTTTCTAAAGGCTTTGAAAAAGCAATGTACATGAAGGGTGTTGGTTATAAAGCATCTGTTAAGGGCAGTCAATTGGTTTTGGTTGCGGGCTATTCACATGATGTTATCATGGACATCCCAGCGGGCTTGACCGTTGTGATGGGTGATACACCAACAGAATTTACCATTAAAGGTATGGATAAATGCTTGGTTGGACAGTTTGCTGACAAAGTTCACAAAGTGCGCAAGGCAGATCCATACAAGGGTAAAGGTATCTTCTATAAGGGCGAAAGAGTCCGCCGCAAAGAAGGTAAGAAGAAATAATAATTAACTTTGATGTCCGCTGTTACGGATGTCGGAAAAAAGGAAAAAGAAAATGTTGAAACATTTGAATTCAGAAGAAAGACGTACACTGGCGAATCGCGGTGCGTTGAAAAGAAAAAATCCTGGCAAGATTCGTTTGTCAGTTTTCCGTTCTGGTCGTCATATTGAAATCCAGGCGATTGATGACACCAAGGGACACACAATCTGTGCGGCTTCGTCCAAAGAAAAGGCGTTTGCAGGCAAGGGTTGGAATGTTGCCGGTGCCGAACTGGTTGGTAAAGCATTTGCAGAACGTGTAGTTGCTGCTAAGATTGCTGACAACTGTTATTTTGATCGTGGTGGTTATCGCTATCATGGTCGTGTTAAGGCACTGTGCGAAGCAATCCGCGCAGGTGGCGTAAGAATTTAATTTGAATAAGACGGAGTATAATAATGGCACGTTTTGATGATAAAAAATTGCAGACAGATAACTTGGTTGATAAGTTAGTTTCTATTAACCGTGTGTCTAAGACTGTAAAGGGCGGTCGCAATATGTCTTTCTCGGCATTGGTTGTTGTCGGGGACAAAGCAGGTCGCGTAGGTTTTGGTAAAGGTAAAGCGTTGGAAGTGCAATCTGCAGTGCAGAAGGCGACCAAAGCAGCCAAAGCAAAGATGATTCGTGTACCACTGAAAGAAGGTCGCACACTGCATCATGACAGCGCAGCAAAATATGGCGCCAGCAAGTTGGTTGTACGTAGTGCAGTTCCGGGTACTGGTATCATTGCCGGCGGTGCATTGCGTGCAGTGTTTGAATGTTTGGGCGTTCAGGACGTTGTTGTTAAATCACAGGGTTCAAATAATCCAAACAACATGATTCGTGCGGCGTTCTTGGCATTTAACAAGATGAATTCGCCCAAGACTGTGGCGGCACGTCGTGGCAAGACAGTTGCAGAAATCATCGCAGGTCGTGATGGCAAGAAATTAGAAGTTGCCGATGAAGCGGATGCAAAATAATCTGGACATAAGATAAACAGGAGATTTAATTATGGCTAAAATAGTTGTAAAGCAGGTTAAAAGTACTATCGGTCGTCCAGAAGCACAGGCCAAAATCGTAAAAGCGTTGGGCCTGGGACGTATCGGCAAGACCAAAGAAATCACAGATTCTGAATCTGTTCGTGGCATGATTGCCAAGGTTTCACACCTGGTCGAAGTTGTAA
Source organism: Alphaproteobacteria bacterium (assembly GCA_016301865.1). Taxonomy (GTDB): domain Bacteria; phylum Pseudomonadota; class Alphaproteobacteria; order Rs-D84; family Rs-D84; genus Enterousia. The sequence continues at coordinate 4,039 of JAEDOP010000003.1, read as the reverse complement.
AATAAAAATGTAAACCGAGTACGAAAGCAATCTTGTTTTCGTGCGACAAAGAACTACATAGTAGTTATAGGATAAAAGGAAAAAGAAATGAAATTAAATGCTTTGATGGATAATTTTGGTGCACGTCAGAACGCAACACGCGTTGGTCGTGGTATAGGATCTGGTTCTGGTAAAACAGCCGGTCGTGGTCACAAAGGGCAAAAAGCACGCAGTGGATCACGCAAGCAGGCGACATTCCAGGGTGGTCAGATGCCAATTTTGCGTCGTTTCCCAAAATTTGGTTTCAACAATCCATTTGCCAAAGAATATGTGACAATCAACCTGGGCGATATTGAAAAATTTATTGCAGCGGGCAAGATTGATGCATCAAAAGATATCACAGTTGATTCTTTGATGTCGGCAAAAATTATCAATCGCAAATTGGATGGTTTGAAAGTGTTGGCCAAGGGTGAAATCAAGACGGCAGTTAATGTTGTTGCGGACAAATGGTCCAAAGCTGCAGAGGCTGCGATTGTTAAAGCCGGTGGCACAATCAAAAATAACTAAATCATAAAATCTGAATTTGGCATCTGGTAATCCAGATGCCAATCAATGGTTAAAAAGTTCACACAATGAAATTCTTAAAAGGCTTTTTCGGTAATCTTAGCGATTTGCAGAAGCGTATTCTGTTTACGTTGGGGGCGCTGATTGTTTATCGTATTGGGTCGTTCATTCCACTGCCGGGGGTTAATGCGTCGGCGGTTTTACACCTGTTTCAGGGTGATAATGGAATGATGGGTATGTTTGATATGTTCAGTGGTGGATCACTGTCACGTATGTCGGTGTTGGCATTGAACATTTTCCCGTATATTTCGGCATCAATCGTTTTGCAGTTGTTAAGTGCAACCAGCAAGTCTTTGGGGGAATTGCGTAAAGAGGGTGAATCAGGACGCGTAAAAATTAACCAGTATACCCGTTATTTGGCCGTTTTGTTGGCGGTTGTTCAGGGTTGGGCGGTTGTTCGCGGACTGGAAGCAATGGCGCCGGTTAATGGTGTGGCGGCTGTTGTGAACCCTGGGTTTGCGTTTGAATTGTCTGCAATTATTGCGTTGGTTGGTGGTACTGTGTTCGTCATGTGGTTGGCGGAACAGATTACTGCACGTGGTATCGGACAGGGCGCATCATTGTTAATCTTTGCCGGGATTATTGCCGAGGTTCCAGGCGGTATTGCACAATTGGTATCCTTGGGCTCTGTTGGTCAGATTTCACCTGCAATGATTGCATTGATTGTCGCATTCGTGGTTGGTATTGTGGCGTTAATTGCATTCTTTGAACAGGCGCAGCGTCGTATTCAGATTCTGTATCCACGCCAGGTTATGGCAAATGGTGTTGTGAATACCAATGCATCATATCTGCCGATTAAGATTAATATGTCGGGGGTTATGGGACCGGTGTTTGCATCGTCTATTATGATGCTGCCTGCATTTGTTCAGCGTTTCGTGCAAAGTGAAAATTTAACCGTTCAGACGATACTTGGGTTCTTTACATATGGAACTTGGTCATATATTTTGCTGTTTACCGTTTTAATTGCGTTCTTTGCGTATTTCCAGACGGCGGTAATTTTCAATTCCGAAGAAACCAGCAATAACCTGAAAAATGCAGGTGGCTATGTTCCGGGCGTTCGTCCAGGTGAACAGACCATTAAGTATTTGGATAATGTTGTTTCGCGAACAACGGCAATTGGTGTTGCATATCTGATTGTAGTTTGTGTTTTACCAATTATTCTGAACACACATTTGGGTATGCCGTTGACAATTGGTGGTACAAGTGTACTGATTGTGGCGGGCGTTGTGTTGGATACAGTCAATCAGGTGCAATCATACCTGGTTGCGAAACAGTACAGTGGTGTCATCAGAAAGGCACAGAAAAAGGGGCGTTTCCGCGGTTAATGTGGAAATAAAACAAGATTTGACTTTTGCTGATATTTATATAAAATTATTCGGCAAAATAAAATAGCCTGCGGGTGTAAGCCCAAGGGTTGGGAATCGGGGAATCCGGTGGACTGGATGAACCGCAGTTAAATAAAAAGGAAAATGAAAAATGGCACGTATAGCAGGTGTTAACATTCCGACTGAAAAACGTATCGAAATTGCGTTGCAGTATATTCATGGTATTGGGCCGGCAAAATCGGCACAGATTGTGAAGGCGTTGAAATTAAAAGACGGTCTGCGCGCAAAGGATCTGACAGACGAGGATGTTATTAAAATTTCGAAATATATCGAAGAAAACTTTAAGGTAGAAGGTGACGTTCGTCGTGAAGTCGCAATGAACATCAAACGTTTGCAGGATTTAAAGGCGTATCGTGGTATTCGCCATCGTAACCGCTTGCCGGTTCGTGGTCAGCGTACCCAGACAAATGCGCGTACACGCAAGGGTAAGCGTATCGTCGTTGCCGGTTCTGCAACCAAAGGGAAATAAAAATTAATCTAATGCGTGCATCTATGCGCGTTGGGTTTTGGTCATGTAGCGATTTGTAGACTCCCATCGCCCAACACACATATCTGCAACATTATCTTAATTTTTTAATAAGGTAGAGATTAACACTATAGTTAATTGAAGACATCGAAAAAAGGTTAAAATAAAATGGCAGTTACAAAAGCTAAAAAGAAAGTCGTGAAAAAAGTATCACATGGCATTGCACATGTTGTTGCGACTAATAACAATACACGTATTACAATCACAGACCAGTCTGGCGCCGTGTTGACATGGGCAACCGCTGGGGCAAATAATTTTAAGGGCGCAAAAAAGTCCACACCATATGCCGCAACAATCGTTGCCGATGCAGTTGGTAAGAAAGTCGCCGAAATGGGTATGAAAACAGTTGATGTTTTGATGCGTGGTATTGGTCAGGGTCGTGAATCTGCTGTACGTGGATTGGCAAATGCTGGTCTGGTTGTGCAGTCCATCACAGATACAACGCGCATTCCACACAATGGCTGTCGCCCAAAGAAAGTGCGTAGAGTATAAAAAATCCCGCCATATGGCGGGATTATTTTTGTTTTTTTTGTGGTAATTGCATTGCACAAGGTCATGGCCAGTTCGTCCATTGCGGTTTCCATCAATATATAGTGATCGCGACGAATTAACATATTTTGAATTTCACTGATTTGTGTTTGCAGAATATTGTAGTTGCGTTCGGTTATTGTATATATACCGTCGGGTTCGTTTGTTTTTGACATTTTTTTCCTGTTGTGAATATACATCATATGCGTGGGATGATTGTAATGTCAATGGGGATTTTTTTCTGGCAATCTGTGTGTGGACTGATATAGTCTTGGTGTAAGCAGGGTGGGGAATGTTTTATTAATGGGTCGAAGGTGATTTTTATGAAAAAATATTTATTGGCGATGTTTGGTGTGTTGTTTGTATGTGGGGTGGCGCGTGCCGGGTATACATACACTGAAACAGAAACAATAACAACTTATGAACGCTTTGGCGCAGATGTGGGTTGTGGATGTGGCTGTGATAAACGTTTTGTTTCCAGCCGTGATGTTAAGCCATGTGCGAAAAAGGCACAGCCTGTACGCGTCAAGACATATACCGAAGTGATTGACCACTATCAGGTGTATCAGCCGGTTACGGTTTATAAACCAATGGGAACTGAAATTCAGCGTCGTATTGTGAAATAAAAAATCCCCGCGCCTGCGGGGATTTTTAGTGGTTAGTGTAAGTGGTTAGTGTAAGTGGTGGAATATATAATGTAGCTAGGTTTGCCCGTTGGGCAAACAAAGAGCAATTAAAGCACTTGTCATCCCCGCGAAGGCGGGGATAGGGGCTAAGCAATTTTGACAATACTTAATTGGCGCACGTTGTGCGCGGTTTAGAGTCCCTGTTCCTGCCTGCGCAGGAATGACAAAAATCACAGATTTTTGTAAAAACTGATGACTAATGACTCACATAAACTTTTATTTATCTAAATAAACACCGCCCGGATGGGCGGGGGGGGTTATTGTTGTTCGGTTACCGTTGTGATTTGTTTACAATCAGCGGTTATTTCAAC
>JAEDOP010000051.1 GCA_016301865.1 Alphaproteobacteria bacterium | reverse complement strand
CTTACGCACCGCAAAGTTCAATGTACCACCCAATTTCAAACCCTTGGATGTTTCTGCGTTGATAACTTCAACTGGCACAACCACGTTAACTGGGCTTTTCACATCGATACGTTTAAAATCCGCGTGAATTACCGCATCACTTACTGGATGATATTGCACATCCATCAGCATTGCATCTTCTGTGCCTGTGCTTGTTTTAATTTGGAACAATTTAGTCCGCAAACCTGGTGTTTTCAGCAACATTTCGAATTCACGACCGTTCAATTCGATTGCAACAGGGGCTTTCTTTTCCCCATAAATAACAGCAGGGATATTTTTGTTATTGCGGATGCTACGTGCGGCCCCCTTGCCTGCTACGTTGCGAATTTCTGCATTTAATTCAATTGCCATTTTTAATCCTTTTAATGGTTTTGTTTAACTGTGCGCCGCCTCCAAGGGTGCTGCGCGTCGCGCATTATGCCCCAGAAATTCCGAAAAATCAAGGATTATTTACTATTTCTTTTGTAAAATCAAAAAACGTGCACGTCCATATTTTTTTTCGCGCAACACATCCCACATCGTTTCATCGGGCGCCGATTGGTGCCCCACTTCCTGTTCCCAGATTAAAACCGTTCCAGTTGTGGCAACTTTCCCCAAACGCGCAACAAACGCCCGCCCCAGATTTTCATCCGCATACGGCGGGTCAACAAAAATCAAATTCGCCCCCGCACCATATTTATTTACCGCCCCAATTGCATCCATCTGTACAACCGATGCGCGCACACCAACCGCCAACGTCGCTAAATTATCCCGAATGGTTTTAATTGATGTCGGCGACGTATCTGTAAACACAACCCGCGCCCCCGCATATCGTGATAAACATTCAATTCCAAACGCACCCGATCCTGCAAACGCATCCCAGACCATCAAATCACCCGACGTATCAACAATCCCAGATTCAATCATATTAAACAGCGCAATTCGCGCACGGTTCTGGGTTGGACGCGCATCAGGTGGCAAACGCAACCTGCGCCCACGATATGCACCTGAAATAATTTGCAATTTTGAATCCATACGATAAAGTATAAATCATGAAATTTATGAATCAAGCCATTCTTTGCGCACATCGCGCCATGCAACACGACGACGTCCCAATTGGGGCGGTAATTGTCCGCGACGGCAAAATTATTGCCCGTGGCGAAAACCGTGTGCAACAAAAACAAAATCCAACCCTGCACGCCGAAATTGTTGCAATAAACCGCGCCTGTAAAAAATTGGGGACAAAATTCTTGGACGATTGTGATATTTATGTATCCCTTGAACCATGCGCGATGTGTGCAACCGCCATATCATTTGCCCGCATTAAAAACATTTATTTTGCCGCCACCGACGAAAAAGGCGGTGGCATTACATCCAATGCCCGAATTTTTGACACAGACAAACACCTGTGGAAACCGAACATTCATCAAATACCAGAATACGCCAACGAATCCGCCAAAATGTTGCGTGATTTTTTCCGTATTCGACGCGAGCAGTCAAAAAAGTAAAACCGCCACATCGGCGGTTTTATTCTTATAACTGAATATACAGCGACGGATTTTTCTCTAATTGCTTGATACCATCTTCCAGAACCTTGCGATATTCGATAAATTTCTTTTTATCCGCCTGCCCCAGGTTGCTGATGGCGGGCAATTTCACCGTCATAGGATTCACATGCACACCATTTTTAATAATTTCATAGTGTAAATGTGGCCCGGTTGAAACACCTGTTGAACCAACATATCCGATTGTCTGGCCCTGGCGTACATTCGTGCCGATATTTACGCCCTTGGCAAATTTAGACATATGCGCATACAGCGTTTCATACGAACCATTGTGACGAATTTTAACATAGTTCCCATGCCCACGATTATACGATCGCGCCACAACACGTCCCGCACCGGCGGCCGGGATTGGTGTACCGGTTGATGCGCGGAAATCCACCCCCTTGTGCGCGCGTGTAAATCCCAGAACTGGATGCTTGCGCTTTTTTGAAAAACTGCTGGTAACCTTGGCATTATTAATTGGTGTACGTTTCAGCGATTTAATCGCCCCATTACCTTCGGCATCATAATATCCGGTCGTGCCATCAGATTTTCTGAATCGATACATTTGCACGTTACCACGCAGGGCCTCGAACGAAACGGCCAACACACGCCCATTATCAACTTTTTTCCCTTCGGAAAAATTTTCTTCGTACAGAACTGTAAATTTCTGACCGGCGCGCACATCACGTTCAAAGTCCATTTCAAACGCCAACAAATCATAAACATCTGCCAAAATACCGGCTGGAATTCCTGCGCGTTGTCCCGCCAGATAGAAACTGTCCCCATCCAGGATTTCACCCGCGCGATATACCGCGCGCGTATCCCGTTCGATATCAACAGTCTTGCAATCCCATGCGCCCGCATCATTACACGTCAGTTCAACCTGTTTCCACGGCGACGGGACAACAACAATTTTTGACACCGGGGCATCTGTGTTTTCACGCACAAATTCCAATCTGTCCCTGTCTGCGCGCAATGTCGTAATATCTGCGTCTGATTTCAGCGCCTTGGCCACCGCATTAACATCATTATGGCTTAAACCCTGTTCTAACAATAACTTAGACAGTGTATCACCCGATGCCACCATAACCACAGATTTACATTCATTCAAACGCGCACTGCGCATTTGTGCCGGGGTACGTTTTGTTGCAACCAAAAAAATTGCAACCAAACTCAACAGAATGGCCAACACCATAACCAGTCGGGTCAAATTGGTTGTGTTCAGAATATCTTTTGCTTTTTTCATGACACCGATTATAATGGCTTTATGAACAGAAATCAAGCATTCACAATCTTGCAACGCGCCGGTGGCACACGCGCGGCGCGGATTATTACGGAAAACACTAAAAAAATATCTGGGATTGGTATCCGCATAATGGCGCACCAATTGCGCCGTGGCGTCCCTGTGGCAAAAATAATACACCAGAAATGGTTCTACGGATTAAAATTCTATACAAACAAACATACCCTTGACCCACGCCCTGACACAGAAACATTGGTATCTGCGGTTATATCGGACTGCACCGCCGACACATTGCCAAACATTTTGGATCTGGGCACAGGAACAGGCTGTATAATATGCGCACTGTGCAAAAATATTCCGGGTGCACATGGCGTCGCCATTGACAAATCACGTCGCGCATTGCGTGTTGCACGAAAAAATATTTATAATTTAGAACTGCGGGACAAAATCAAAACAATACGCACGACGTTTGACCACCCATATGATTTCGGTGAAACATTTGACATTATCGTATCAAACCCACCATACATTGCACGTGGTGACGCACGTGTCAACGACGCAGCGACACACGACCCAGACATGGCATTATACGCCAACAACAATGGCCTCGCAGCATATGAATCAATTGCAAAGAATGCCACGCATTGGTTAAATCCGCACGGCAAATTGTACCTAGAAATTGGCCAACATCAAGCCCCCCCTGTCAAAAGTATATTTTTAAAAAACGGATGGACTTTTATTCGACACGAAAACGATTTAGGGGGAATTGAGCGTGTATTAGTATTTGAACGGAGACAAGTATGAGACAGTTAACCGACATCGATATTGAACAAATGATTGGCACAGAACACATCCCCGACGACGTCGCAACCCGTCGCGCGGTACGTGCCGAATTACATATATCGCGTCGTATTCCACACACAAAACACATTCCCGAACACGCAACGCTGGACCTGCACCAATTAACCGAAGAACAGGCCTGGACCGCAATAATGGACCTGGCGACATCTGGCACACGCAGTGCCAACATCATCACCGGGGCCAGTGGCATTTTAAAAATCAAATTCCAACAATGGGCACGCGACAGCATTCTGTCCCCATACATTATTTCATTCACCCCCATTAATAATGGCAGTTTTTTCGTAAAGTTCAAAAAACAGCATGACGCGCCATAAATTTTTTGCTATCAATACCATATAGATAGGAAAGAAGACATGGCAAAAATTCACACAGTCTATGACCACATTCGCGCAAATAATATCAAGACCTGGGCACTGGTTGCGCTGTTTCCACTGATATTTATCGCATTAATATTTTTATTCACATGGATTGTTGCCCCAATCCAGACCGCAATTGACACAACCATTTCGGTTGCCATACCAACAATTATCGCATGCTGCATATGGATGTTAATTTCATGGGCATTTGGCGATTCTATGATGTTAAACGCGGCAAACGCCCACGAAATTAAGCCTGATAATCGTGAGCACCGTGAAATTTATCGTGCGGTTGAAAATGTTGCAATGGCGGCGGGCCTGCCAACACCACGGGTTTATATTATCGATGACGATTCGATGAACGCATTTGCAACGGGACGTACCCCGCGTGATGCATCTGTCGCCCTGACCCGCGGGATAATCAGACGGCTGGACAAACTGGAACTGGACGGGGTAATTGCACACGAAATGGCGCATATTGGCAATCGTGATATTCGCCTGGACATGCTGATGATTACAGGCGTCGGTGTCACAGTCTTTGCCGCCGATATGATATTACGCACGGCAATGTATGGCAATCACACATCCGACGACAACGATCGCGGCAATGGAACTGCGATATTGCTGATGGTATGGCTGGCATTTTCTGTGTTTAATCTGATAATCACACCACTGTTACGCATGGCGGTATCACGCAACCGTGAATATGCCGCCGATGCAACTGGGGCGCATATAACACGCAACCCACACGCGTTGGCATCCGCACTGCGGAAAATAACAACCGATTCGCGCATCGAATCGATGGATAAAATAAAATCCATGTCATCGGTCTGCATTGCCAACCCCGCCGCCCCACGTGAATTGGTTGGCGATTTAATGGCAACGCACCCACCCGTAGCCACGCGTATTGCGCGTCTGGAATCAATGAATATCAAATAACAAAGGAAAGGTATCAAAAATGGCAAACCTGCATTTTCACTATGGCGTAATGAGCTGTTCTAAATCCGCCGCCCTGATTATCAACGCATATAATTTTCGTCGCAACGGCACCACCGTCGAAGTTATCAAACCATCATTCGACAGCCGCTTTGGCACCCAGAAAATAGTATCCCGTATCGGCCTGGAATGCGATGCGAACGCCATGCCATCACTGGCGACATACTCACCTGCCCCGGCAACAAACGTGATATTGGTTGACGAAGTTCAATTTTTTTCAGAATCTGACATTGATAAATTGGTACACATTGCCGACCAGCAAAATAAAATTGTTATGTGTTATGGCCTGATGGTGGACAGCAACGAAAAAATATTCCCTGCCGCCCGCCGTTTAATCGAGGTTGGCGCAAAACTACACCGCATGGATTCAACATGTCAAATAAATGGCTGCATGAAATTGGCAACACACCACCTGCGCTTTGACGGGTCAGGTCATGTGATACGTGCCGGCGATCAATTTGCCCTGGGCGACAGTAATTATAAATCCGTCTGTCGCGCGCACTATAACGCCCTGTACCACGGCACGAACCAAAAAACAAAATAGCAATTATTTTTCTTGCAATTGAAATAAAAAGGTATAAAATAACAATCCGTTGCATCCATAGCTTAACTGGATAAAGCATCTGACTACGGATCAGAAGACTGAGGGTTCGAATCCTTCTGGATGCGCCAGATTTAATAAAGAACGTCGCCTTGTGCGGCGTTTTTTATTAAACCGTGTGTAAACACGTGGATTTGAACCCGACCAGATGGTTCGAGCCGTTAGTTGGTGAAAACGAGTGTTAACAAAGTTTGAACCTTACGGGGCGAAAAAGGGCCCACCACGCAAGTGGTGGGAATTAAACAATCCTTCTGGATGCGCCACGAATTCAAAACCGACCTTTTGGTCGGTTTTTAATTTGTGTTGCACATCCCAGGATTTGAACCCGACCAGAGGGTTCGAGCCGTTAGTTGGTGAAAACGAGTGTTAACAAAGTTTGAACCTTACGGG
>JAEDOP010000050.1 GCA_016301865.1 Alphaproteobacteria bacterium | reverse complement strand
AAATCCCCAGATGGGGATGTTTTAGAAGCCTTTTGGTGTTTCCATCTTGACCTTGGATACTTTTTTATCCAATGCCTTAATCACTTCGTCCGTGATATCCAGATTCGCGACATCTGCACCTGTGCGTGCCATACGGCCATCAATTACCAGGGACAAATTCTTTTTGGCAATAATACCTTCGATAACTGGGTCCAGGTGCTTGGACTGCAATTCATTCAAGGCCTTTTGATACGACATTTCAATTGACTGGGCACGTTCCGTCAAATCACGTTGCAGTTTGGTAACCTTGTTTTGATAGTCAACAACACGGCGCTGTAATGCTTCGCGGGATAAAACATCCTGGGACTTTTCAATTTCGGCTTTTTCTTTTTCCAATGCATTTTGATCACGGGTCAATTCATCGCGCAATTTGTTTTCATATTTTTCCTTTTGCGTGCGCAGGTCTTTTAATGCGGTGGCATCTGTCTGGATTGCATCCATGCGAACAACCGCAATGCGCAGATTTGCACCGTTTGCGGCATCTTCGGTGACAACTGCGACCGCGTCAGATACAGATGCGCCCGAATTGGAATTCAGCGCCGACACCGCCCAAACGCCCAAAACCGCCACAGCAATCACAATTGCCGCAATAATGCCAGTTTTTTTATAGTTTTTTACAGATTGATTTTCTGATGTTTTCTTGACCATTTTTCCATCCTTTGATTTTGTTATACGTGTATAATAACAACAATTATTTGAAAGTAAAACAGAAAGTTGTCTGGCAATAAAAATCCCCCAGACTGTGGGGCGGGATTGTTATCATGGTGCCGGTGATAGGACTTGAACCTACGACCCCCTCATTACGAATGAGATGCTCTACCAGCTGAGCTACACCGGCAATGGTGAGATGACTATAATCTATCCCCAGAATAATTTCCAGTGGTTTTTTATACAAATTGTTATTCTTGTTTTTTTTGGATTTTATCTTTCCCGTGCAGGATTTGGTTATTTTATGCTCCAATACCCTTTGTCATTCCCGCGCAGAATTTGGTTATTTTATGCTCCAATACCCTTTGTCATTCCCGCGCAGGCGGGAATAGGGACTAAACAGTTTCTTTGTTTTTCCAAAACTCTATGTTTTTCTCTAAATCTTCTGCCAAATCAATCCAATTCGGATTCATTGTTTCAATCAATCGATATTTCCATGCCCGATTCCATTTCTTTAATTGTTTTTCACGCGCAATCGCATTATTAACATATTTGTAGTATTCAAAATATCCCAATTTATGAATATTATGTTCTTTGGTATAACCGTCGTCCAATCCCATTTTGTGTTCATACATACGCCGTTCAAGATTATTCGTCACACCAATATACGTTCCCTTGGCGCGTTCATCAAACAATATATAAACCCAGAAGTGATAATCTTTCATATCAAAATTGTACAAAGGCAAACAAATTTTTTCAAGCCCCTATTCCCGCCTGCGCGGGAATGACAAATTTTTTGGTGAAATACTACAATTTTACATTTGTATATTTTCCTGATATAATTAGACATGAATCCGATGGGAATTGGATTCGGGGCTTTCAAACCCCATACGATACGGTGCGTTTGCATCGTGATTCCGTTATGGTGCATCGCACCGTTATTGCCTGACCAAGTTGGTCGGGTGTCTGTTGTTATATAACAGGGCTTGTCCGAAATTAGCAGGGTCATTTATCGTATGATTTTGAAAGCACCCGACCGCCAATTCCACGGCGGTTATTTTTGTATAAAAGGGTTTTGTATGAATAAAAATGACAAACAAAAAAATAATCAACCACATGTAAAAATTAGTAAAGAAAACGTTGCTTTTATAGTGTCTTTGTCCACATTGTGTTTTTCGTATAGCATATGGAGTTATCAAAGCAGATGGTGCCATATACTTTTAAGTGTGATTAGTATTATTAGTGCGATTCTTGTATTTTATTCAATTTACAAACAAAAGAATAAAAAATAAAGAGTGTAAAAATGAATAGAAAAATAAACCAACTTAATAACAACAATAAGTTTCCATTAAGGATGTTTCTTTGGGCAATCACCATTGGTATAATATTTACATTTGCGATGACTTATGACGATATTAGACAAACCGCATTAAATGCCAAATATGCTTATTCTAGCGCACAAGAAATTGCCCTTAAAGTATCTTTTGTCCGTTCTTTGATATTTGTGCCAATTATAATAATCATGACATATACTCCAATGTTTATTGCTTGGAAACGAAATATTAAGAGAAAATATACAGTGTACCAACTCTCTGCTTTGAGTGGTATTTTTGGTGGCTGGCTTTTCTTGACAATCAGCGCACTCATTTGGGCAATTATCGGCAAAAAGGAATAAAAAGATGGAACTGTTAATAGAAATTTTAGGTATTATATTATTTTGTATTGTTTTGGGTATAATCATTTGGTTTATTGATGATTTTCATAACAACATCAATAAAATCTTACAAATGATTAAATTAGTTGCGGTTCCGAACAATACGGGTGTTCGTCGCCTATGCCTAGTTGTAGCTATTGTGCTTTGTTGTATTATGGCCATTATGGCGGATTGGGATGACTTTTTAGGTGGCGATATATTTATTATTTTGTATTTAACACTTGTATTTATAGCACCGTTTATACTGGCAAAAATTATTGAATATATAGTTGATGGATTTAAACAAGGACAGTAATTTTCAAGCCCATATTCCCGCGGTGGCGGGAATGACAAAAAATCCGTGCCCCAAACGCGGGAATGACAAAAAGGGCTGTGATTTTTATGCCTTGATTTTACGCAGCACGACCATAATGCCGGCGGGGGTCATGCCCGGTATGCGCGTCAGGTCGGCGATGTTTTCCGGGCGCGTTGCCGTTAATTTTTCAACCAATTCATTGGTCAGACCCGGCAGGCCCGAATAAACAAAATCAGACGGAATCTTTAATTCTGCATCGCGTTTATAGGCGGCAATTTCGCGTTCATTACGCGCGATATAGCCCGCATAGAATTTATCGTTTTCGGTAATTTGGTCGGCGCGCGCTGCCAATTTCCGTTCGTATGCAGCCGCGTCAATTAACCCCAAATCCACACCGATTTTTCCCAGGCGCGCAATCGCATTGTCCGCACGCAACGACAATCGATATTCTGCGCGCGATGTAAACATACGATATGGTTCATCCACGCCCAACGTTGTTATGTCGTCAATCAAAACACCAATCATTGAATTTGTGCGGTCAATTTCCAAATACGCCAGGTTCAGGGCATATGCCGCGGCATTTGCCCCCGCGACCAGGCCCTGGGCCGCCGCTTCTTCGTATCCGGATGTGCCGTTGATTTGCCCCGCAAAAAACAGATGCGGGTAATCTTTGGACTGCAATTTATCATTCAGGGCGCGCGCGTCAATTGCATCGTATTCAATCGCATAGCCATAGCGCGCAATTTCGCAATTTTCCAGACCCGGAATTGAACGAATCCAAATGTCCTGGATGTCGGTGCCAAAACTGGTGGAAATGCCGTTGGGATAGATAAGGTCGCTGTTGTAGCCTTCGGGTTCCAAGAAAACATGGTGGGATGTGTGTTCGGGGAAACGCATAACCTTGTCTTCCAGGCTTGGGCAATAGCGCGGGCCAGTGCCACGGATGTCGCCGTTGTACATTGGTGCGTTTTTGATGTTGTCACGAATAATCTGGTGCGTGTCCTGGGTCGTGTGTGTGATATAGCAGACCGCATCATAATTATTGTTTTCGTCGCCGTCTGAAAACCAATCGTGGGGCGTGTCGCCGGGCTGCGTTTCACAGACGGAAAAATCAATCGAATCGCGTTTTATGCGCGCGGGTGTACCCGTTTTCAGACGCAACATGCGAAAGCCCACGTTCTGTAAAATATTTGATATGTTTTTGTCGCAATCTTGGTATGTGCCGTCGTCCATCAATCGGCCCGATGGAATTTTTTCCGCACCACGCGTGACCATGCCATTTAAAAATGTTCCCGTTGTCAGAACAACTGCGCGGGCATGATATTTATTGTTAACGATTGCGTTTTCTAAATCGACGTTTTCAACCGGTTCAAATACAACATCCAGATTTTTATATTCCGATAAAATATCAACAATCGCACTATGATATAAATCCCGGTCGATTTGTGCACGCAGGGCGCGTGTCGCCGCGCCATGGGTTGCGTTCAATGTGCGCCAATGAATCCCCGCACGGTCGGCGGCACGTGGCATAACACCACCAAACGCGTCCATTTCGGCAACCATCTGGGATTTGCCGGGGCCACCGATACTGGGGTTACACGACAACGCCCCCAGGTCAGATTCCGCCATGGTTAACAGTAGTGTTTTCGCACCACGACGGGCAGCCGCGGCGGCCGATTCCGTGCCCGCATGTCCACCACCGATAATGATTACATCATAATGTTTCATTTTTTATTCGTTAACGCGTTTTAGAATCGCCCCATACCACCATTTACATGCAGAGTTTGGCCGTTGATATATGACGCTTCGTCGGACGCCAAGAACACACATGCGTTCGCAATGTCGTCTGGTTCGCCAAAACGACCGGCAGGAATCTGTGCCAGGTATGTTTTTTTCAGTTCATCTGGTAAAACATCCGTCATTGGGGTTTTGATAAATCCCGGCGCAATCGCGTTGGCGGTGATACCACGGGATGCAACCTCGGCAGCAATAGATTTTGTCATGGCAATCATACCACCCTTAGATGCTGCATAGTTTGCCTGGCCTGGGCCACCGATTGTGCCGATGATTGACGCCATGTTGATGATACGGCCAAAGCGGTTCTTCATCATTGGCATAATTGCCGCACGGCACATCTTGAAACAAGAACGCAGGTTGGTGTTGATGACTTCGTCAAACTGTTCATCCGTCATACGCATTAACAATGTGTCACGTGTGATGCCCGCGTTGTTAATTAAAATATCGATTTTGCCCGCCGCTTCGATTGTATTCATGACCAATTCAACCGCCCCGCCGTCCGCCGCCAGGTCGCATGGAATTTTAATATATTCATCGCCAAATTCTGCGTCCATTTTGGCGACATTGCGGCCCGACACAACAACTGTTGCGCCCGCGTCACGCATTTTGCGCGCAATTGCGCCACCGATACCACCGGTTGCGCCTGTGATTAAAGCAACTTTGCCAGTTAAATCAAACATATTTATATCTCCAATTTCTGTGCTGTTATTTTATCTGTAATACGGGAACACAGGCCGGTTAAAACAGAACCGGGCCCAACCTCTATCATATCTGTGATGCCAAGGTCCGCCATGTTCAAAACACTTTCGCGCCAACGAACACCGTGTGTCATTTGATAGACCAGCGCTTCTTTGATTTCGTCAATATCCGTTGTGGGTTGGCATGTTTTATTTAATATAATCGGAACAATGGGCTTTTTAAATTCAACCGATTCCAACGCCGTGCGCATCGCGTCCGCCGCAGGTGATTGTACACGACAATGAACCGGCACAGACAATGCCAATGGCATTGCACGCCTGGCCCCGCGGGATTTTGCCAATTCCATTGTTTTTTCGACCGTTTCACGCAGGCCTGATATTACAACCTGGCCGGGGGAATTGTCGTTGGCAACATCGCAATCGGTTTGTGCGCAGATTTCACGTACCGCGTCAATGTCCAATCCCAATATCACCGCCGTCAGGCCATCGCCCACCGGTACAGCAGACTGCATCGCGTTACCACGCACACGCAGCAATTTTGCCGCATCGCCCACCGATATCGCACCCGCCGCACACAGCGCTGTATATTCCCCCAGGGAATGACCCGCCACATATTCGGGCAGCGCACAACCCGCCGCACGTAACATAGCAATAGATGTCGCCATAATTGCCGGCTGAACATTCGCGGTCAGGGTTAATTCTTCGGCCGGACCGTTAAAAATAATATCAGACAATTTTTCGCCCAGTGCCGCATCCACCGCGTCAAACACAGCGCGCGCGTCGGCATTGGTTTCATACAGTTCGCGCCCCATACCAACGCTTTGTGCGCCCTGGCCGGGG
>JAEDOP010000049.1 GCA_016301865.1 Alphaproteobacteria bacterium | reverse complement strand
ATATTTCTGGGGGCACAACACGTACCCGAAATACCAGGATTAACAGTTATCAGTTTTTTAAAACATTCAATTGCAGCACACACACATTTTCAAACCGGTCACGAACTGTCTATGGGGGAATTTCTGCAAAATCTGGAATCTGCACGCGAACGATTAAATATACCGCGCGAATGGCTGAACCGCAGTATTAACGTCGGCTTTTCCGGTGGCGAACGTAAACGACTGATGCTGTTACGTCTGATACTAACAAATCCGCGTCTGGCAATTCTGGACGAACCCGATTCTGGGTCCGACAACGACACACAACAATTAATCGCTGATACTGTAAAAAATATGTCAAACACGACATTTGTCTTTATCAGTCACCAATCATCATTCACGGATAAAATTCAACCAACCAACACTACAACTTTATCACACGGTAAAATTGTGGTAAAATAGGTACAAAATGGGGGATAACATGAAAAAATCAACAACTGAAAAATTTTCCACATGGACATTATGGTCACCGTTAAAATTTGCGGCCATATCTTTTTGCATTTTAATATCAATCGCGTTTATATACAGTTTGATTGCTGGCGCAATTTATACACCCGCGACAATTCCCCAGACACCACTAATGATATTATTGGCACTTGGATTTATATGTTCAGTCGCACTGCAAATAAATTCATTACCACGCGCAAAAATGGATCAACGCTCTTTTATAAGCATACATAACACACAGACCGTGCTTCTTTCTGGACTTTTTATCACATCTTCATATCTTGTGGCACGCTATGCACAACAAATAATATTTTACCTGTTTATGCTGGAAACACGCTTATCCGCAACATTCATCATAACACTGACGGCATCATTACTATTTTACCTTTATTTACTGGGTCTGGTGATTGCAAATATTTACGCCAAATTCCGCCGCATACGCGAATTTAATGTTCCAATCTGGAAAATAATTTGCAGTATGCCATTTGGCTTTGCCGCGTTGTGGACACCTGGCTATATCATAAAATCAACTGCAACAAAAGCAACCGCATTCACACCAAAATCAAAATGGATGCAACGCGCAACAAATTGGATTTGTCTACGCCCCGCCAACACAATTGCAACATTTATAGCAATTACAACACTATCCGGTTTCTTCTTTGGCTTTAATGCGGTACTATTAACATTTTCTCTGACATTAATATTTGGGATTTGGGCACTGCAACGTGGCACAAAATCATTTATCCAGGATATGCCACGCAAATACGCCACCGCATCTGTCATATTTAACGCGGCATTACTTGCCATCACCATAATATACTTTGCAATACCACACACTTCTGACCAGGATGTTCAAATAACAATATCAGACACGGAATTCACAACAATACACCAACAATAAAAACGCGCTATACGCACGATTTATTGACACACAAAGGGGAAACACAAATGCATGGAATCATTATTTTTGCCGCCATCATATTCTTTCTGTGGATTGCCCGTTCCATATTAATACCAATACTGGTTGCGGGTTTTCTGTGGTATTTAATGAATGCCATATCTGACTATTATCGTCGCGCATTGCCATACAAAACACCATCGGACAAACATTCAAAAATTTGGTCCATTATCTTTGATTGGACATCATACATTGGAACACTTGCAACGGTATGCATTATAATATATTTGTTTGCGACCCAAATCCGCCCAATGTTTTCAGAATTGTTCAACGCCCTGCCCGCAATCCAGGACAGACTAACCCAATTGGGGACATACCTATCCGACTCCGTCGGTCTGCACTTTGACGCGAACATAATACCAAATATCACAAAAATAGCCGCCAACATTGGTGCATCTGTGGCCGGCATTGCCACATCATTTGGCATGGTATTGGTATATCTGATTTTCATGTTTGTCGAACAAAGCACATTTAACAAGAAATTTACTGCAATGTTTCCAGCCAAACGCCAATCAAAAAAGTTCAGATATATTCTGGACAGTATCGACACCAACATGAAAAAGTACCTGTTTGTTAAAACCGCGATTTCTGCGATTACAGGCGTTGCTTCATTCATATGGTTACAACTAATCGGTGTTGAATTTGCCGGCGTCTGGGCATTTATCGTATTTATCACCAGTTATATTCCAACCATTGGCGCAATCGTGGCGTGTTCCCTGCCGATATTATATTCATTGTTATCTGCGCCAACCTTACATCAACCAATTCTGACCGCCGTCGGTTTAATTTCATTGCAAATTTTATTTGGAAACATAATCGAACCAAAATTAACCGGCAAAACATTAAACCTGTCAACATTGGCTATTCTGATAAACCTGGTTGTTTGGGGTATGATATGGGGCATCGCCGGCATGTTTTTCAGTGTTCCATTATTGGTCGGAATCTACATCATATGCGCCCAGTTTGATTCCACCCGGTGGATTGCAATATTGCTGTCTGCCGACGGTCAAAGTCCCGACAAAGACGAAGAATAAAAAAACGCGCTATACGCATAAAAATCGGGCTTTTTTAAGCCCGATTTATCATTGCAATTGCATTTTCCAAAATTACCCGCGCAGACTCTGAATCCAATTTTTCTTTTAAATCGCGCACCCTTACACGCCCCATACTTTCCTGGGCGGCCGAAGACGTTAAATTTTCTTCTATCATACAAATTGGCAAATCCGTTTTTGTCGCCAATTTCACAACAAAATCCCGCACCATTTTTGTTGTATCAGATTCTGTTCCGTCCCCACGCACAGGCAACCCAACAATAATCCCCACAACATTTTCCCGCGCCACCATATCCACAACCAAATCGGCATGATTATCCGCACCATGTGGCATTACAATCACATCGCGCACAAACACAAAATCGCGCATCGGGCTGGACACCGCCACCCCAATTCGACGCAATCCCCAATCGATTCCCAAAATGCGCCCAGCGCGCGGAAAAGCCTTGAAATCTGGCAAAATCATTGTATAATTCCTTTACTTTATAAATATAGGATTGAAAATGGCATTTAGCAAGCAACAATTACAAAAATTCGCAGACCTGATAAAAATTGAAATATCGGACGAAAAACTGGCTGAAATGAACATTGATTCGGTTGTCGAATGGCTGGACAAATTACAACAGATTGACACGACTGGCGTTGAACCATTACTAAACCCATCAGAACACAAATTACCGATGCGTGATGACATTGTTACCGATGGCAACATTCGTGATTTAGTATTGGCGAACACGCCTGATAACGCCGGCACATCACGCGGCTATTTCGCAGTACCCAAAGTTATAGACGGAGAATAACAAATGATTAACCTTACACTTACCGAAGCACTAAAAAAATTAAACACCGGCGAAATTTCCGCGGTGGAATTGACACGCGCATACCTGGAACGAATTGAAAAATATGGTGCGGACCTAAATTGCTATATCACAACCACACCTGAACGCGCATTGGCGGACGCAGCGGCATCTGACGCACGGCGCAGCGCGGGCAACGCCCTGCCCCTGGATGGTGCACCAATCGCGATAAAGGATTTATTTGCCACACGCGGCATTCGCACAACCGCGGCATCACGCATGCTGGAAAATTTTGTACCGGAATACGAATCAACTGTATCCCAGAAATTAATCGATGCTGGCACCGTTTTATTGGGCAAAGCCAATCTGGACGAATTTGCCATGGGCACATTCAGCAAGACATCTTTCTTTGGCGCACCAATCAATCCATGGCAAATTGAACGCCAATTGACCGCTGGCGGTTCATCGGGCGGTTCGACATCCGCGGTGGCATCTGGACTGGCAATTGCTGCAACCGGCACCGATACAGGTGGTTCAATTCGATTCCCTGCGGCCATCACTGGCATGGTTGGTATGAAGCCAACATACGGCCTGTGTTCACGTTGGGGTTGCGTTGCGTTCGCGTCCAGTCTGGACACACCAGGTCCAATCACACGCACAGTTGATGACGCTGCATTAATGCTGTCTGCCATGGCGGGCCATGATGCCAAAGATTCAACAAGCAGCACAAACGGCTTTACATGCACCGTGCCACTGGAACCAATCCTGGGCGATGGCAAAAAATTACGCGTTGGTATAATCAAAGAATTTTCAGATGTCAAAATTTCAGAAGACATGAAAACGTTATTTGAAAAGCGCATTTCTGATTTAAAATCAATGGGCGCAGAAATTGTCGAAGTGTCTATTCCAAACATCCTGGACGCATTGGCGGCATATTACATCATCGCCCCGGCTGAGGCATCATCAAACCTGGCGCGCTATGATGGCATGCGTTATGGCCTGCGGGTCGAAGGTCGAGATATTTATGATACATTCAAGAAAACGCGCGCAGCGGGCTTTGGTGACGAGGTTCAACGTCGCATGATTATCGGCGCAGCGGTACTCAGCAGTGAATCATACGATGTATATTTTATGCAAGCCGCACGCGTTCGTCGTATGATTGCGGACAGTTTTAACGCCGCCTTTGAACAGTGTGATTTAATCGTATGCCCGTCCAGCGCCGGCACCGCCATGCCATTGGCATCTGACCTGTCGCCACTGGAATATTATGCATTGGATTTGTTCACGGTTGCGATGAACCTGGCGGGCGTACCTGCGTGCAGCGTACCATGCGGATTGGCTGCAAACGGCCTGCCACTGGGGATGCAGGTTGTTGGCCCACGTTTTGAAGATATGCACGTCCTGCAATTGGCAAAACACATTGAAATCGCCGCCGACATTGACAACCGCCCAACAACAATTATGGGGAAATAAAAAATGAACAATCGCACCATCTTCTTTTCAGAGAATAAAAAAATCGACCACACGGTCGAATTCAGAAAGGAGATGGTGGCTAGGGACGGAATCGAACCGCCGACACAGGGATTTTCAGTCCCTTGCTCTACCAACTGAGCTACCTAGCCAACGCGACGACAATAATAAGATACGAAAAATAAAAAAGCAAGGGAAAAAGATAAAATGTTTACAATAAAAGGCAAAACGTGTGATTGGGAAGTCGTAATTGGTCTTGAAACCCATATCGAAGTACTGTCCGAATCGAAATTATTCAGTGGCGCATCTGCGGACTATAATCCAACCGTCGCCCCAAACACCCAGGTATCCATGGTCGATGTTGCGATGCCCGGCATGTTGCCAGTATTAAACAGATACTGCGTTGACCAAGCAATAAAAATGGGACTGGGGCTGAACGCAGAAATATCCCACCACAGTCGCTTTGCCCGCAAACAATACTTTTACCCTGACCTGCCGCAGGGCTATCAGATTTCGCAACCTGCTGATGAACCACCTGTTGTTGGTCGTGGCTGGGTTGAAATCATGGACGATGACGGCAACCCTAAAAAGATTTTAATTGAACGCGCCCATCTGGAACAGGACGCAGGCAAACTAAAACACGATGTACATCCAACAAAATCTTTTGCAGACTATAACCGTACCGGGGTCGCCCTGTTGGAAATCGTCACATATTTGAATACAAAAGATACGGAAAACAATTCCTATATATCATCCCCGGACGAAGCCGAACGCTATCTGCGTGCGATTCGCGAAATTGCACGTGCCCTGGGCGTATCCAAGGCAAATATGGAAGAAGGTTCTATGCGTGCCGACGTCAATGTTTCTGTCCGACCGGTGGGTTCAAAAGAATTTCGCACACGCACAGAAACAAAAAACATGGTATCGTTTAAATTTATTAAAACCGCAATTGAATACGAGGCGCGCCGTCAAATCGAAATCTATGAAAACGGCGGCACCGTTTCCCAGGACACGATGCGATTCCACCAAGACGACGGCACAACATCCGTTATGCGCAGCAAGGAAGACGCTCTGGACTATCGCTATTTCCCAGACCCAGACCTGCTGCCAATCATTATCACAGACGAACAAATCGAACAACTTCGCAACACTATGCCGGAATTACCATCCGCGACCCGCGCGCGCTATACGCATGAATTCGGGCTGTCTGAATATGACGCGGCACGCCTGACGGAAACAACCGATATATCACTCTGGTTTGATTCTGCCGTCAATGGCAAGAAAGAAAACGCAAAATCAATCGCCAACTGGATGATTTCTGAACTGTTCGCCCATCCTGAAAATTGGGATGTTAAAAATGAAAAATCCGGCATTGTGGATGA
>JAEDOP010000048.1 GCA_016301865.1 Alphaproteobacteria bacterium | reverse complement strand
GATGTTATTGATATCTGGCAGCCGTATGGGGCGGGATTTCATCTGCGGTTTCGTGATGGGGTAAATGTTGTGGCGCAGTTGCGAAAATTGAAACGAGATTGGGAAATTGTCCCAATGCAACCTTCGTTGGAAGATGTGTTTATAAAGTTGGTCGAAGGGGACGACAGATGAAAATATTTTCATGGCGCAGAACGCGGGCAATATTTTTCAAAGAATTTAAACATATCTGGCGTGATCCATTTACGTTGATGATGGCGTTGATGTTGCCGTTGGCGATTGTTCTGATACTGGGCAGCTCGATTGAGTTCAATATTAAATCAATTGATATGGAGTATTTTGACGCTGATAAAACCAGCGCATCACGAAAATTAGTCGAAACATTTGGCAGTTCTGATTATTTCAAGCCGTATGATATCGCAAACCCAGATGATATTTATGATGATATTGTGGCGGGGCGGGCGCGTGTGGGGTTGGTTGTGCACCCCGGCTTTGAAAAGGATATTATGAGTGGTGGTGCGTTGGTACAGGTTTTGGTTGATGGAACCGAAAGTTCAACAATGTCGTCGGTGTCTAATTATCTGAATACGATAAATCAAAATGCGTATTTTAAAATCTGGGATGTGCCGGTAAATATGACGCAACAAAATCCCCAGTACAAGGTGCGATATCTGTTTAATCCGGAACTGAATTCGCGGTGGTTTGCAGTGCCGGGATTAAGCGCGGTGATAATTGCGCTGGTGGCGATTATGTTGACAACGTTGACCATATGTCGGGAATGGGAACGGGGGTCTATGGAAATGCTGTTGTCGACGCCGGCAACGCGTCTGGATATTATTGTGGGCAAGGTTGCGCCGTATGCTGTACTTAGTTTTGTTGGATTTGTGTTGGTGTTTATCATTGCACGAATTGTTTTTGGTGTGCCGTTTGTCGGCGCATATTGGCAGTTAATATTTGGAACGTGGCTGTTTATATTAGGGTATTTGGCGATTGGGTTGCTGATATCGGTGTCCACCAAACGGCAAGAGGTTGCCATCCAATACGCCGCGATAATTGGTCTGTTGCCGACGGTGATTTTATCAGGTTTTGTGTTTCCGATTGAATACATGTCGCGTGGATATCGGATTGTGTCGTCGATATTTCCGGCGCGGTTCTATATGGATATAACGCGCGACCAATTTTTAAAGGGCAGTTTGTTTTTCGATATTTGGTGGCTGTACGCGGTGTTGGCGGTCCAGGCGTTGGTGATATTGGTGTTAAGTGTGTTTCGGTTTAAAAGGTCGCTGGAATGAAATTGGGCGTGCTGTACGGATTTTTCAAAAAAGAAATAATTGCGCTGTTGCGGTCGCCAGTGCTGATGGTGGCGGTGTTGATTATGCCTGTGGTTCAGATGGTTTTATTGTCGGGGGCAATTACGTTTCAGGCGGATAATTTGCGGTTGGTTATAAAAAGTGCACCAAATGATGTTGTGGCGGAACGGATTTATAATCGGGCGATTGGTTCGGGGTTCTTTGTTGATGCGGGTGTGGACGCGAACCGGGCGGCGGTGGATTCGGTGCAAAGTGGTGCGGCAGATGTCGCGATTGTTATGCCGGACGGTGGCCTAACACGCAGTTTGGTGCGTGGCGGTGCAGAAATTCAAATACTGATTGATTCTATGAATATATTAAAGGCGCACAGTATTGAGGCATATTTGCGCGCCATAATTGCGCGTGTGTTGGCGGATGAAACGCATTGGGTGGGACGTCGGCCAATCGATTTTAATGTGCGGGTGCTGTTTAATCCGCAATTAAATACTAAGTTTTTTATGGTGCCGTCAATGGTGGCGATTTTGGTTTTCTTGGCGTTGTTGATATTGATTTCGGTGTCGATTACCAAGGAAAAAGAATCAGGTACGATGGAAACGTTGATATCGGCGCCAGTATCAAAATATGATATTATCCTGGGCAAGGTTTTGCCATATGTAGTGGTGTCTTTTGTAGTAATGCTGACGATTGTAATTGCGGGGATTTTAATATTTGGTGTGCCGTTTGTTGGGGCGCAGTTTATGTTCTTGTTGGCGTTTTTGGTGTTTTGTGTGCCGGCGTGTGGTATTGGGGTTTGGTTGGCGACATACACGCAAACCCAGCAACAGGCGATGTTGGGACTGATTATCGTGGCGTTTTTGTCGCTGATGTTATCGGGGGCGATTATATCAACGGAAAACATGCCAATTGTTTTGCGCTGGATAAGTTATATAAATCCATTAAGTCATTATTCGTTTCTGGTGCGCAATATTATGCTAAAAGGGCCCGATTGGCTGTACTTTGTGCGACACGCTGGGGCGATGGTGGTGGCGGGTGCGGTTATTTGGGCTGTGGCATTGCGGCGGTTCAAGACGACTTTGTAAACGGGGGGGCGATATATGAAAAGATTTATATATTTTATTACATTGATATTGGTTGCCAATGGGGCGCGGGGAAATATGTATTCTGAATTGCAATATGTGTATGATACCAATCCCGTTATTGGTCAGGGACGGGCGGATTTAGACGCAGCGCGTGCCGGCGTTGATGCGTCCAAGACGGAACTGCAACCATATTTGGGGATAACAGGTAATGTTGGGATGGCACGGACAACGGCACTGGGGTATGATTTTGATTATGCGCCAATGCAGTATGGATTAGAATTTCAGCAAAATGTTTTCCAGGGCGGGGCGATGTTTGCCCAGGTACGTGGGGCCCAGTTGCAATATGACGCGGTGCGTGCGAATTTGCGCGCGATTGAACAAGATGTTCTGATGAGTGCGATAAACGCATATATAGAAGTGTTAAATGCGCGTGCGGTTATGGATTTGAACCGGAACAATGAACGCGTGTTGGGTGAATATTATGCGTTTGTACGCGATGCGGCGGATGTTGGAAAATCAACCCAGACAGATGTTGCCCAGGCGTCGGCGCGTCTGGAAATGGCGCGATATGGTACTGTGGATGCGGTGGCACAGTATGAAAACGCAATCGAAGTGTTTCGGCGTATATATGGTAATGTGCCGGCGGAATTTGTTGATATTGATTTGGCACGCGTTGCTGATTTGTTTCCGGAATCTGTGCGTGATGCCACAGAATATGCGTTGCGAAATCATCCAGTGTTGCGGGCATTAGATGCCCAGGAATTCGCCACCCGTGAAAACATAAAAATCGCATATAAATCTATGTTGCCGTCGATTGATGTGCGTGGTGCGGTACAACAGGTGGATAATGTGCCGTTTCTGGATGATATAACAGACAGTCGGATTGGCGTATATCTGCGTGTACCGTTGTATGACCGGGGGAATGCATTTGCCAATGCGGATCGGGTGCGTGCAAATATTGCCGGTATTCATGAACAGATTATAAACGCACGACGGGTTGTGGTGGAAAACCTGAACGCAGCATGGAATATATATCAATCCCAGGAATATGCGATTAATGCGACCCTGGCCAGTGTTGATGCGAATAAGGCTGCGCTGGATGGGGTGCGCGACGGTCAGGCGCATGGGCGGCGGACGGTGCTGGATGTGCTGAATGCGAAACAAGAATTACTGAATTCGCGTGTGGCGCACACGCGTGCCAAACATGCGCGAATTGCCGCGTTCTTTGCGGTATTGGCGTCGATGGGGGATTTGACCCCAGAAAATCTGGGGTTGGTGGCAGATTAAAATGTTATAAAAAATAACTATTATTTTTTATAATTATAGTATATAATATCTGGGTATTTGTGCCAATATATAATCAAGGGAGGATAAAATGGCAGAAAAAGAAAATAAAACAATAAAAAAGACCAAGAAGCAAAAGCGTGTTGCAGACTGTTCTGTTGTTCGTGGGGTGCAACGGCTGTATGATCGTGCCGCGCCGATGCTGGTGTGCGAGGCTTTGTTATTTATCGTTATGGGGGGGCTGATGTTATGGAAACCAGTGGGCTTGTTAACGATAATGACGCTGGTGTTTGGTGGTGCGTTGGTGTTATTTGGGCTGTATCGTACAATCGCGGGACTAATTGCATCGCGTGAATATGGTGGTGGCTGGCAAGATGTATTGTTTGGACTGATTAATGTTGTGGTTGGTGTATTGTTCTGTGCGTATCCAATGGGGTCAATAGTTGGTTTGTCCTATGTGTTTATAATATTGTTTATGTTCAAGGCGGTGCGCGCTTTGTTATTTGCAATTAATATGGCACGGGCGCGATTCGGTCATTGGATATTTAATCTGATTATGTCTGTTATATTGCTGGGAATGGCGGTGATATTGATGTTCTTTCCCGTGGCAGGTGCGGTTGCGATGGTAATATATCTGGCAGTGATGCTGATTTTGTACGCGTTCGCAGATATTTATATGTTTTTTGAATTGCGCAGATTGAAAAAGGCTGTTCTTGACTGATTGTTTTGTGTCTAATTGGGCTGGGGGCTTGAATTTTATAAAAAATAGTATAAAATAGGTGGCGTTGCGCCCTTAGCTCAGCTGGATAGAGCATCAGATTTCTAATCTGCAGGTCGAGGGTTCGAATCCCCCAGGGCGTGCCAGAATTTAACCGTCGCGATTGCGGCGGTTTTGTTTTGCAGTGTTTTGGGGAATCGTTCCTGGGGCGGGGTGGGGGGCGGTGTGATATACTGGGTGATGTAAAGGGAGGAAATAATGAAAAAATTTTTGACATTTGTTTTGGCAATTGTGATTTCGTTTATACCGGGGATTTTTGGTGGATTCTTTTCACCAATTATTCCGGGCGTAAACGATTGGTATAATGGATTGGCGCAGTCGGTTTTGACCCCAAATGGGTGGGTGTTTAGTATCGCGTGGCTGATTTTATACACTCTGTTGGGGATTGCGCTGTATTTAATTATGCGCAGTGGCAAAACGCGCCAGAACAAGGCGACGGCATATACGCTGTTTATTGTTCAGATGATTTTGAATACGTTGTGGAGTTATCTGTTCTTTGGCCTGCATATGGTTGGTTGGGCGATGATTTGTGTGGTGGCACTGGTTGGGGTGGCGTTCTGGATGGCGATTGCGTTCAAACCAATCAGCCGGGCGGCATCATATCTGGTGTGGCCGTATGTTGCGTGGCTGATATTCGCAGCGTATTTAAATGGCACGATTTTAATTTTGAACTGATGAAAAAATCCCGCAAATGCGGGATTAAATTTTTAGAATCTTGACATGTGGGTCGCCAATGTTCAGGTATTTTAGGCCCAATTCTTCGACATAGTCGGGACTGTAATTTTGTAACAATTCAATGTGGCGGTGTAATTCGTTCATGGTCTGTTGTTCAGACGCCAGTTGTTCACGTTCGTTGCCCAGTTGCCATACGTTGTATCCGAAACGCTGGATGCTGACATCGCCCCAAAACATACCGATGAACATAAATCCGGCAAATAATGCCAAAATAATGCCCAGTTTGCCGCGCCCGCCACCAGACCAGGCAGAACCTAAAAAACGAAATAAATTTTTGATTTTTTCATTCATGGATGGCATTATATCATAAATGTTTAGTGATAATCAAATTTTTGCTGCGCCATTGGCTGGGATTACAGACCGGCCGTTTCGACGCGTCATTCGTGAATTTTCCCCAAATGCGCCGATTGTGACAGAAATGATTTCGTGTCATTCATTGGTGGGGGCGCATAAAAATTGCCTGCGGAATTTTGATAACTATGCGGACGAAGGCAATGTTGGGGCGCAAATCTTTGGCGCGGATGTGGGGTTAATGGCGGATGCGGCGCGAATCCTGGCGGATGCGGGGGCAAAATGGATTGATATAAATATGGGCTGTCCTGTGCCCAAGGTGGCGACACGCGCCGGCGCGGGGGCGCATTTAATGCGGGATCATGCGTTGGCGGGGAAAATTATGCGTGCCGTTGTGCGGGCGGTTGATATTCCGGTGTCAATTAAAACACGGCTGGGATGGGATGATGATAATCGGGATTGGCGCGATTTGATTGATATTGCGGCGGATGCTGGTGTGCGGTTTGCGGCATTGCATGGGCGAACGCGGGCGCAGTTATATCTGGGGAATGCGGTTCATCCAGATGTGTCAGATGCGCCGATTCCAATTATCGCAAATGGTGACATAAAGACCGCAGATGATGTTAACGCGGTTCATAAATTGGGCTATGCGGGGGCGATGATTGGGCGCGGATTGTTGGGGCGGCCGTGGGTGTTGGCGGAAATTACCGGTGGTGCGCCAATATATAATGTTGGG
>JAEDOP010000047.1 GCA_016301865.1 Alphaproteobacteria bacterium | reverse complement strand
GCGTGCTGCGTCGGCTGCGCCCTTTTTATGCTGAATATTATGCCATTTACTGTGTCCACTCATATTTGACCTTTTTATTTATTTAGATTAAAATTACCCCAAAAGGATAACAAATGATTGGCAAATTGCAAGGCATAGTTGACTATATCGGCGACGGATTTGTGATTTTATTGGTGAACGGTGTTGGCTACAAAGTATTCACCGCCGAATACCTGACGCACAAATCGACGGTCGAACTGTGGATTGAAACGGTTGTCCGCGAAGATTCCATCCGCCTGTTTGGCTTTACAACCCTGAACGGTCAAAACCTGTTTAACATGTTAACGGCGGTGTCAGGCGTCGGGCCCAAGGTTGCCCTGGCCATACTTGGCACGATAAATTCCGACACTTTAATGTCCGCAATCGCGACGGGTGACGCCAAAACAATTGCGACGGCCCCGGGCGTTGGTAAAAAGATGGCGGAAAAAATCATTGTTGAATTAAAGAATAAAATCGGTGGCGTATCGGCAACACTGTTTGCCCCGGACGCGGGCGCAACCACATCTGCATCATCGGCCCTGCCCGATTTGCTGATGGCATTGGAATCATTGGGCTATCGCCGTCTGGACATAATTGAAATGGCACAAAAACTGGTAAACCAAAACCCAACGGCGGACGTATCAAAACTGGTCCCATTGGCATTAAAAGAAATAAGCGGAAACAAATAACATGAATAACGACACAATTTTCGCACTATCATCTGGGCATGGCAAATCCGGCGTTGCGGTAATTCGCATATCGGGCGACAATTTGCGCAATATTTTTTCCAAATTCATAAACAAATCGGAATTCGCCCCCCGCCACGCATACTTTTGTAATCTGACGGACACCGCGGGCGATTTGATTGACCAATGTCTGGCGATATATTTTTCCGCCCCGCACAGTTTTACCGGCACAGATATTATTGAATTACACACACACGGCGCACCGGCCACAATTAACGCGGTATTTGAATACCTAGCCACATTGGGCATGCGCATGGCGACCCCGGGCGAATTTTCACGTCGCGCATTTTATAACAATAAAATGGATTTGGCGGATGTTGATGGCCTGGCGGCGTTGCTGGATGCACAAACTGATATCCAGCGCAAACACGCATTAAAATCCATGCTGGGCCGCGACAGTGAAATATACAGCACCTGGCGCAATCAGATGGTTGAAATATCGGCGTATGCGGCGGCAATTCTGGATTACAGTTCCGATGACCTGCCCGCGAACATTGGCGAAACAATCCATGCGCGCACAGAAAAATTATACAATGAAATCGACACCGCCCTGAATAATTATCGCACATCGCGCGCAATTCGTGGTGGGATAAATGTCGCATTGGTCGGCGAAACAAATGTCGGAAAATCATCAATCTTTAATTATCTGGCGGGACAAAACCGCGCAATCGTGTCCGATATTGCCGGCACCACACGCGATGTTGTGTCGATAAACCTGGATATAGATGGATATTTAATCAACCTGTCTGATACGGCGGGTCTGCGCGAAACAGATGACAAAATTGAATCAATCGGCATCGAACGCACAAAATCTGAAATCGAAAATGCGGATATAGTTCTACGTATTTATTCCCCTTCGTCTAGCGAATGGGTGTCGCAAATGCAACGGGGCAGCAGTAATGAAATCATCATAATCAACAAATCAGATTTATTATCAAAATCTGAACTCTGCACTCTGAGCTCTGCAAACTATTTGTGTATATCCGCCAAAACCGGCAATGGGATGGACAAATTTACGAACGAACTGCGCGCAAAAATTCACGAAATAATGGCTGGGGCGGAAAACACCCTGACAATCAATGCGCGCACAAAATCATTACTGGAATCCGCCCGCGATGAATTGGGCATGGCATTATCGGCAACCGATAACTATGACATATTTGCCGAACATACGCGCCGCGCCGCAGACGCGATTGGCAAAATATTGGGCACAATAACCGCGACCGAAGTTCTGGATAAAACATTTGGCCAACTGTGTCTGGGGAAATAGGCCCGCCCTTACGGTGTAAAAATTAAATAGAATGATTCAGATAAAACCAAATCGGGCATCGCAGTGTACAGATGCTACATAAGATGCCCGATTTGTTTTTAGATGATTTATTATATTTAATTTTATTCGTGTCTATCTGGGTATTTACCATCAATTAAATTCTGACGCACGACATGGTGTTTAACCTTTTGCGTGCTGGTCAGTGGCAAATCTTCGGTTGTGATGGCGAAATGCGTCACCCACTTGTAACTGGCAACTTTTTTATTTTCCGCCGCAACCGCTGCTGCAATTTGGTCAATCGTTACACCGTCTTCGACACTGAACACCGCATATGTAACAGTTTTATCTTTTACCTTGTGTTCAAACACCGCAACGTTCTTGACACCTGGGAGTGTGATATACATCCCTTCCAGTTCGTCTGGATAAACGTTCTTACCACTGTCCAAAACGATAACCTGCTTTTTGCGACCTGCAAAGTGCAATTCACCGTTTTTATCCATCGACACCATATCACCTGTGTTAAAGAATCCACGTTCATCGAATATTTCTTTGTTCGCTTCTTCGTTATTCAGGTATCCACCAAACACCTGGTGACCACGCAACCACAGAACACCAACGCCATCTTCATTTTTATCACGAATTTCGCATTCGTTATTCAGTGTCGGTCCCCCGAACGCAAACGGCAAACGTTTCTTGGTTGGTTT
Organism: Alphaproteobacteria bacterium; assembly: GCA_016301865.1. GTDB lineage: Bacteria > Pseudomonadota > Alphaproteobacteria > Rs-D84 > Rs-D84 > Enterousia. The sequence goes on along the minus strand of JAEDOP010000047.1, from coordinate 3,538 downwards.
TGAAATACAGATTGGCCCAACCGTTTCTGTCAAACCATACCCCTGGATGAATTTCAGCCCCAAACGTTCATAGAATATTTCAACCTCGGGCTTGGTTGCCGCCCCACCTGCAATCAACAGGCTCACGCGTCCACCAAACACATCCAGAATTGGTTTTTGCACCTTGCGCACCAATGCGCCCAGGCCAATTTTCTGTAAAAATTTGCCGTATTTTAAAACAAACGATACCAGCCACCATTTTTTCTGTGCCTTGACATTGTCGATAATTTTATTACGGAACACTTCCCACAGACGCGGCACCGCTGGAATAACCTGGGGACGGAATTTTTTAAAGTCTGCCATAATTTCCTTTGGATTAATCGTCGGTTGCAATAACACACCCGCGCCATAATGCACAGTCGCCAAAATTTCAACCGCAAAACCAAACACGTGATACATCGGCAGGAATCCATACATAATATCCCCCGCTTTAATCCATTCAGCCATCGAGTCCAATGAATTCGCACATTCAACCAAATTAAAGTGCGTCAATGGCACAACCTTTGGCACACCGGTTGAACCCGATGTGAACGACATTGTTGCAATATCCAGCGATTCCAGCACCGCCGGTTTCAAATCCGGATTAATCTTGCCGTCTTTCTTGGTAATATCATAGAATTTAAATTTATCTGTTTTGTACTGGAACGACTTTTCCGCACAAACCAACTTACAGTTTGTGATTGTCGCCATATTATCATATTCATACGGCGTCAGATTTGTATCCAGCAACAATACCGTCCCACCCAAATACCAAATCGCAAACAACGTGATTGGAAATTCTGGGATATTGTGTGACAAGACACCAACCACATCACCCTTTTTTACACCGACTTTATCCAGGCTAGCGGCACGCGCCTTGACCAAATCGACAAAGCCTTTATACGAAACGCCTTCGCGCACCAAAAACAGATTATCCGGCCATGTTTGCGCGGCACGTTCTAATAACTGGTACATATTCATGTTATAAAAATCCTTGTTGTTTTTTATATTGGACACGGATATTATACTCATGAATCAAAGGAATGCAAATATGAAAATCTTGACCCTAAATATCAATTCTATCCGTGCACATATTGAAAGTTTTATCGACATCCTGCGTCGCGGCGAATACGACACAATCCTGGTCCAGGAACTAAAAGTCGAAACCGCGAACTTTCCCCACATGTTGTTCGACGAATTCGGATATAATATCAAGGTTTTTGGCCAAAAATGCTGGAACGGCGTTGCAGTTTTTTCTAAATATTCAATCGAAGACACCACACTTGGCATGCCAAATTATGCGGACCCAAACGCACGTTTTCTTGAATGCGTAATTGACGGCCGTGTGCGTGTTATCAACACATATATGCCAAACGGTGACACGGTGGATTCACCAAAATTCCCCTATAAATTGGAATGGATGCGCGCATTCACAGATTACATATCACAATATCTAGACAGTCCTGAACCCGTCATTATCGGTGGCGACTTTAATATCGCAATCGAAGACCGCGACATCTGGAAACCAAAAAATTACGAAGGCATCGCAATTGCCGCCCCGGCCGCGCGCGCTATTATGAACGAATGGTTAAACGCGGGCTGGGTTGACGCATGGCGCGCCCTGCACCCAAATGACATTGATTACACCTGGTATGGATATCGTGGCCGCGACACAGTCGGCAATAAACAGGGTCTGCGCCTGGATTATTTCCTGTGCAACAAAACGGCGGCAAAGATGATAAAAAATTGCGAAATCGACATTGAACCACGCCTGCACCAAAAACCCACCGACCATTGTGGATTGATGTTGGAATTAAAATAGTTCAAATCGCAAAATATAAATTATTTGAACAATTGTGTCGACTGTTGCGATTTGAACAACCGTAGTGTACAGAAGTTACATTAGGTTGTTCAAATCGCAACACCGCGAACCGATTGGCATTTAATCTTTAATTCTTGCTAAATCGTCATACTGTTTATACTTATTATCGCCTGTTTCGCGATATTCATATGCGGCCGCGCCCGCTGAATAGATATTAAATAACTCGGTCGTTTTATCAACGGCCATACTCATCATTTGGGCGGTTTTTTCCGCGTCATATTCAATCACACGCACGTCATTATTTTTCAATTGCAAGAACCGCATAATCGGCGCACGCGACAATGATGTTGTCTGAATTGGAAAACCGCCCGACTGTAAAATATACGCTTCTAACGGTAATTGTGGCATATTACCCTGCTCTAACTGGCTTTTTGATGGGGCGGCACCGGTCTTAACATCCATAACCCCGCCATCCCAGATACGGTCTGCACGTGCACGCACATTGCGCCCCGCAATTTTTACCATACCACCAATTTCCGCATACGCATTTTGCACACTTGTCAATTCATTGGCAATAACCGGCGCAATTTCCACAAATCGTTTATGCCAGAAATGAAATATCACACTGCCCGCGCCCAATTTTTCCAACGCCCGCCGGTCCATTTGGGCAACCAATGCGTCCGGGCGCAAATCCTTTGCTTTTTCTATCACATCATGCACCAAGTTCCCAAAATCACGCGCATCAACCCCAACCCAGTAATCATCCAACACCCGCAACCGCAAAATATGTTTCACATAGAACGAATACGGATTATGAATCAGATGTTCCAATTCCGTCACATATACATCCGACCAATCCGCGGGTGGCACGGGCGCAGAATAATCCAGTGGCTTATACGGTACATCATCGCGCGCCAACACAGAATCCAGTATTTCTGTATTCCGATTAAACACACCCCGTCGCGCAATCACACGTGATATAAATCGCGATTCTGTTGTCTGAACACCGCCGGCAACCCCCGACCGCAACCAATACACACACTGTCCACACGACAGATTCATAAAATCCAATGCCTGCAGCGACACCTTGCGATTTGGTGATGGCAACCCAATTTTTTCCGCCACCACACGTGGCAACCATGCATTTTCATACCCGCGCGATGGGAACATCCCTTCGTTCAATCCAGTTAAAATCACAACATCCGCCGTCTGCATACGCGATTCAATTGTCCCCAAAACAACAACATCCGCCCCATCACGCATCGCGCCACGCACCGACACCCCCGACAAAGCATCTGCAACAAATGCGCGCGCATCCGACAATGTTAAATCTATCCTTGCCACATTCAGTGCATTTGACATATCACGCAACGCCGACCAAATTTCCACATTATCATCCGCGACAAATTGTGGCTGAAATTGCGGCATATACAAATCAATAATTGCCGCAATTGTATTAAATAAATCATGATTATTTTCGGCATAAATTTTATCAAACGCATTTGATTTTTGTTCAATCCATGTATCTAATAAATTCAGAATCGCCCGCCCCTGTGCCGTCATTGTACCGGGCACGCCACCTGAAAAATCTGCATCCACGCCACGTGCACGCATTGCCGCCGCTATACGCTGGTTTCCAGCCGCATCCGGCGTTATCACCAAAACAGATTTATTCTGTGCAACGGCACGCGTGGCAAT
>JAEDOP010000046.1 GCA_016301865.1 Alphaproteobacteria bacterium | reverse complement strand
TAGTGAATGTGTGCGGCATTTGCCGCACATTATAGTGCCACCACTAACCACTTACACTAACCACTAAAAATCCCCCATCCGGGCCCTGCGCAAACGAATGTTTGCGTGGGTGGACATTGCGGGATTTTATTGTGTAATCTTATGCTTAATCTCGCGAATTCGGGCCAGTATTTCCTTTAAATCCGCATCTGTCGCGGCTGGGGTGGGGCGATTGTTAACCTCGTCTGCAAGGACAATGCACAACGTCGCCAACAGCGCATTTTCCGGCAATGGCCCAATCTTATCCAAAATCTGGCGCGCGCGTGCATCCACCATTTTGCCCAATTCGACCAGGCGTGCCTCTTGCCCGTCTTCACATCCCATGGGATAGTTTTTGTTTACAATTGGTATGGAAACAACACTCATTTTTTCAATTTCCTTAGTATAGATAAAGATTTATCAATCGCGTCCGCTGCGCGCGCATTTTTATCGCGCAGGGTGCGCACCTGTTCGGTCAGGATTGCCACCTCTAAATCCGTTTGTTTGCCCGCATAAATTGCCGTGCCATGTAATTTTGCGGCCGCCTCTTCCAGGTGGGTCAGTTCTTGAAAAATTTGCTGTTTTATATCCGCCATATTTTCAGTTTAAGACATTTTTTATATGCGTTCAACCCTAAAATGTGATATAATGCGACCATAACTGTGGGGGATGAATTTATGAAGACCAAAATAATCTATATTTCCGGTAACGAAGTGTTTGAAATATCTGAAATTCGTGCGGCATTTAATTCTGTGCGGGCGGCTCTGGGACTGGATAAAGATACGATTCTGTTTGGTGTTCCGGTGGACAGTGATACTGCATTAACGGGGGCGGACAATGTGGATGCGCCCATGGTCGATGTTGTTGAACCGGTCATTGTTGATGATGTTGCACCCGAAAGCATGGAATCTGTTGCCATGCCCGTGGTTGAATCAGAACCCACAATTGAACCAGTTGTCATGGCCGAACAAGTTATCGAACCGGTGGTCGAGCCAATTCCCGAACCGGTAATTGAACCTGTGGTTGAAAGCACCCCAGACCCAGTTATTCCAATTTTATCAATATTGTCTGCCGGTGATGAAACGCGCGAACCGGTAATTGAACCTGTTGCCACTGTGGTTGCCGAACCTGTCACAGAACCAGTTGTGAACACGATTGTTGAACCTGAAATTGATACGGCGGATGGCGCGGTAATATCTGATATCAGCATTGATACCGAATTATCCACCCCGGTCGATTCCACCGATGATGTGGCTGAACCCGTTTCAATTGGCGATATGATAACGGACGATGCGCCTGTACCACAAATGGAAAAGACGTTGGAACAATTGTTGGAAAGCATGACGCCCCTGCGCGAAGATGTTCAACCCACCGCCGATGTGGATGAAACACCAATTGATATTTTTGAAATCGATAATGCTGACGCGACATTGGCGCAATTGGCAACTGAATTTGCCGATAATCAGGATAAAATTCCCACCACCCCCAAAACATCTGGCGCAGGTAAAATTGGGAAATTGAAAAACATCCTGCCGTTTAAAAAGGCCAAGCGCGATGACAATGGCTTGATGGGTGATTTATTTGGCTGGGCGGGAATTGCGGCCAACGATGAAGATTTCTCTATCCCTGGATTTTTTACCCCCGCCGCATCAAAAAAGCAGGGCGCATAACGTATTAATATGAACGCAGATACGATAATTCGATTGCTAACAAATTCCGGGTTTCACAATATTCGTGTGGACCCTGATTTTGTATATATGGAAGATCCGTCCTGTATCCTGCGCAGTTTCGAGATTTTTGCCAATTATGCCTGGTGGTTTATTACTGTTTTAACTGGGGCAATGATTGTGGGCTGGGCAATATCAATGATACGTGGTGCAAAAAATGATTTTTTCACCAACCTGCGTAATTTGATTGTTATGTTTGGTGTGCTATCGATTGCAGGGCCAATGATGAACCTGATATATGGTGATGATTTATTTGCGCGTGGCTGTCGTACGATATCTGTACCAATTTCTGAAATGAACCGTCTGTTAGATGCACGCAATGCAAAATTAAAATCGCGTGACGAATATGATTTATACGAAGATTTTGATATTTATGATTCTGGTGCTGTCTATGATGATACACCCATTCATGATGTTCCATATTCGGCCGCGCCCCTGACGTCATCTGGCCAGCCCGCAGATTTACGACTTTAACGATTTCTTTTGCAACCATGGTAACGCACGATAAGAATGTAAAACGCCATTTGATGCCAATACCAGGTGGTCATACAACGTTATATTCAATGGTTCTAATGCTTGGATTACGTGTTCGGTCAGACTGCAATCGTCAAGTGACAGACTGTTATTCGAAACAGGATGATTATGCAACAGCAACACACTTAACGCATTCAGTTGCAATGCCTTCTTGGCAATTTCACGTGGATATGCACCTGTTTGATCAATTGTCCCGTTCGAGTGTTCTTCCACATATATCAATTGCATATTTGCGCCCATATACAGCACAAAGAATTTTTCAACAGTCGCATTTGAAATCAAGGTGCGACAATATGCATTTCTAAATTTATCATCCTGTAAATATGTCCCAGATACTGCACGTTGTTCATACGATATCAATTCCAGTTCATGAAATAATTTAATCAATATGGCTGTATTATGGCCAATCCCAGGCACTTTGACCAGTTCTTCAACCGGTGCGCGCAACACATAATATATATTTTTAAATTGTGCAATCAATTTGCGCGCCAGTGGCTTTACATCGCGACGTGGTATTGCATATGTCAGCAATAATTCCAATTTTTCATAGTCCGCCAATTGACCGTTCAGCAGTTTTTCTTTCAGTCTTTCACGGTGACCCACATGAAACAGTTCGTCTGACTTTGCCATAGTTTTTATCAGATCATCTTTTCTGTAAAAATAATTGCACCATCTTCGGTGATTCCGATTGTGTGTTCCCACTGTGCGGACAATCCGCCATCCACCGTGCGTGCTGTCCAACCATCTGCGTCAATTTTGCACTCGGCCGAACCGGTGTTAATCATAGGCTCAATTGTGAACACCAATCCTGGCACCATCTTAACCTTGTCCCAGCATTTGTCATAGAAATGATAAATCTGCGGGTCGTCATGCATAACTTTGCCAATACCGTGACCAACAAAGTCGCGTGAAATTGAAAAACCGTGCGGATTCACAACTTCTTCGATTGTTTTGCCAATCTCAGACAATGGTACACCCGGCGCACAGATGGAAATTGCGGCATTCAGTGCGTCTTGGCACACCTGTACCAGTTTACGTGCCTGGGGGGTAACATTTCCAATCATAAACATACGCGATGCGTCGCCATGAAATCCCTTGTACTCTGCGGTCAAATCAACGTTTACAATATCGCCATCTTTTAATATTACTTCATCACTGGGGATGCCATGAACAATTACATCATTAACGGATGTGCAAATATGTTTTGGATATCCTTGATATCCCAGGTCAGACGACCGCGCCCCGTTTTCTTTCAGAAATTGTGCAACCATACGGTCAATTTCACCGGTTGAAATCCCCGCCCGAATATGCGGTGAAATAAAGTCAAAGCAACGCGCCACAACATCGCCCGCCGCGCGCAATCTTTTAAAATCCTTGGGTGCGTACACAGATGCCAACATTTTATTTAATTCCTTCGTTTTATTGCCAATTTTGCCGCCCGTGCACACAGTTTCAGTGCGAAATCGCGCAACAGTATTTCACCGGGCATGCCCGTTGTGCGCAATTGGCGTTCCAGTTCGTTTAATCGCACCAGCACAGCGGTTATTTCCGCGTCTGGCCAAATTTTGATTGCTTGTTTGAATTTATCTTCTACTTTCCAGAACAGGCGTGGTAATTGTCCATCCACAACCGCAGTTTGCAGTTTTTTAAAATGCCCCGCCAACATACGTATCAGCATATTTGGTTCTTTGTTATCGTACAGCAATCTGTCCAACGCCTGCATCGTTGGTTGAATATGTCCCGCCGTCAGTGAATACAAGAAATCGTCAATATCAGCGGCGCCTGTATCGGGCAAACACTTTTCCACATCAGACAGTTCCACAATGCGTTTGTCGTCAACATACAGTGCAATTTTGGTCAAAAAACCACGTGTAATTCCCCGGTCCCCCCCCAGGTGCGACGTCATATACGCCATTGCATCTGGTGTAATCTGCTGTATTCCCGCCGCCGCCGATAATTCGTTTCGTATCAGTGTTGCCAACGTGCGCGCATCATCTGTATAGCACGCCAATGCCGCCATATTATCCGCGCCTTCGAACATGGCACGCAATCCGCCCCCTGCGCGCAAATCGCCCGCCGCCACAATAACAGTTGCGCACAGCCCCCCATGATTAACCAGGTCTGCCACCTGTTTGGCGCACGCATCCCCTGCATTGGAAATAATTACCATTTTTCGCCCACCAAACATAGATGGTGTGCATGCCTCGGCAAACAGGGCGTCTTGCTTTTCGCGCAGTTCATCTGAATCCACTGCGAACAAATTATCATTTTCAATGCCCAATTTTTTGACGGCCAAATCACAGTATTCATCAACCTGACCGGCGTCCGGACCATAAATTAACACCGCGCGGATTTTTTCGATGCCACCTTTAAAATCAGCGTCTTTCCATTTCATTATTTGGCATCCGTATTTTTGTCAGTGTGTGCAAACTTGTACGTTTCTGCAATTGCGCGCGTTCCAATTTTTTCGGCCAGAACATTAATCGTATTTTTTACTGCGTTATTATACGACGCGTTTGACGCCACCAGGTATCGCACAAACGTATAAGATTCCGCCGCGCGTTCCGTTCCGCTGGCAATCTGTTCGCCGTTGTGCGTCAACACGTATGTCGCGGTCAAAGATACTTCTTGCCATGTGGCGTCCCCGGTTTGTTCCAGGGCCTTGTACTGGGTGTTTGGTGTGTTCAGTTTTACCGTCAATTTATATGTTGCGTCCGCCCCATGTTGTCCGCCAAATTTTGCCCACAGTGCATTTCGCAAATCAATACCATTAATACCACTGATTGGTTCAACATAGATGTTTGTGTCCTGGCCTGAAAACATTGGTTTAAATCCGCATCCTGCCACCAAAATTAATACAAACAGTAATAAAAATTTTTTCATGACCGTATCCATTTCCTGTTGCAATTTATTTGTATATTACCTAGACTTTTTATAAATCGCAAGGGGGAATGATGAATATTTTTATCATGATATTGTTTGCATTATTTATGGCTGGTTATTACCTGATGGATTCGCCCAGCCAGACTGTCGCGCAGCATGGCACGGAATATGCCGTATCACGTTCTGACCTGCGCACAATTGCCCAGTGTGCAACCGCCATGCATAATGCCCAAATTAATGGAACAGAATTTAACGATATTTGCATTGAACAAAATGGCATAGTCAGTAAATTTATCTGTCTGGATAGCAAATTAAAAACAACAAATTGTGAAGTTGTAAAAAATAAAAAGCCTGCATTCAGTTACATTGTTACTGCGACCGCCCCCCTGGATTCCAATGAACATAATGCGATGATGGAAATATTGGAAACGTACTATTCAGATGCTGGCACATTTGGATTGTTGGACGACAATATGATAATGTCTGGTGGTTCATCACTGCGTCGTCAAATTCCATCTGAAATTATTGCGAATATGGAATTGGTTGATGGTCAATTGGTATATTTGACCCAGTATGAAATTCCAGACGCTGGAACTGAATACGATATTGCGCCTGCGCCTGATGTCTTTTGTCCGGTTGGCACGGCCAAGGCATATCGTTTCGGTCGTTGGCAATGTGTTGGTCAAAATGTCAAAACGGACTGTGGTGGCGATATGATATGGGATTCTGATTTATACGAATGTGTCGCGGACGAGTCGCGCAAACCCCTGTGCGCTGACAATCAGGCGGCCGTTATGGTTGACAGTGTTTGGGAATGTATTGACCCGTTCCCGGATAAAAGTTGCCCTGAAAAAATGGTTGCCCGTTTAAATTATAATACGCTTGAATGGGAATGTGTTGTTGATCCCACCGGTACGGCTAATACCAAGAAGTGTGCACATATCACATCTGGGGTTGTCTATGGTGCGATTGGTGCGACACTGCGTGTTCCACAAACATCCTGTACAGATTGCGAGCGTATGGTTATCAACTATGATACATGTGTGTCAACCTGTGTTCCCGATCCTGCACGCCTGAACGACGCGCGTTGTTATCCCGGAGCAGTGGCGGAATGTGTTGGGCCGACCCG
>JAEDOP010000045.1 GCA_016301865.1 Alphaproteobacteria bacterium | reverse complement strand
GGCATTGCGCGTGTTCACGCCGGCAACAGCGGTGGTATAACTGTTATAATATTTATTACAGTTTTCGACCGTTAATTCCTTGGCATCCTTTTTGGTTTTGCCGGTCAGGCCACTGAACACGGAACCGTCCTGGATACCCGCCCCCAGGTATGCACCACCGGCACCACCACCCAGCAATCCCGCAACCGCGGCCCATGGTTCAATAATGCCACGTTGCTGGCCGGCCTTTTTGGTTGTGGCGGCATCTTCACCCGCCTGTTTTGCCAACCCTTCCAGGATATCATTTGGAATCCATGAACCACATGTGAATGCGTCGCCGGCGGCAAAGTACGCCGTTGACCAATCGGCACCACTGTTAATTGCGTCCTGGATATATTTATCGTCGGACTGTAACGTTACACGCACGCGACAGAACGAACCATACAAGTCATTACTGGCCACGAATTGGTTTGGTTTCAGACCCTTTGTTGTATAATCTGCCGGAACCTTGCTGCCTTTTAATTTTGCCCACATGAATGTGGAACCCAAATCTTTGCTGCCCAAAATACCGCCACTGTTTGATGACAGGCACATATTCTGTTGCTTGGTCAATTTGGCGTTGTATTTTGCCTGGGCCTCGATTTCCAAATCATAAATCAGGTCTTTGAACAGGGAACGCGCCGCCTGGGTCTGGACATAAGTGTCATAGCCGATTACAACCGGCTTATCAAACACCGCGCTGCTTGCATCAACTGTATCACACACTCCCTGGACACCGGCATTGTTTGTGCACAGGCGATTGCCATTTTCGTCCGTGGCATAGATTTCGCCAGTTCCAACAGATGACTTCGCAGAACCCGCATCAATCCAGCCTGAACGAACGTCAGACGCACTACCCCATACGTTTTCGTTGGTGTTGTTCATATTATATTTAACTTCTTCGATTTTCAGATGTTCAGTGCAAACGTCTGCGTTTTTAACCGTATCAATACACAGTCCCAATACGATTGTGTAATCCAGAACCCCACCAACCTTGTTCATTGATTTATCAAATGAATCTTCGTCTGTGTTGGTCAGGGTTGAATAGATATCCGTACGATTGCGATAGCAATTTACATAATCGTTGCCACACATAGATTTTACACATGATGTCGCAACAGACTGGCAACGCTTTTTCATCTGGGCAATTGCCGCATCATTATAACTGGTTGACAGTTTGGCATTCAAAGACGCAACAACGCCAATTGGGTCAGATTCCGCACCATCATCATATTCTGGGAACAGTGTGTCAAACGCGTCCGCCTGAATGAACGAATAATTATATGTACCAACCGAATTTGGATTTTTTGCCGCATACAAGCAGTTTGCATCTGTGTTCACCACGGCCTGGCATGCGGTTTTAATATCACCACGGGTCGCGCCACCGTTGATCGAGTTTTTACCAGAATCGCTGAACACCAATGAATAGCACGCAGCCCCCGAACCACCGCCACATGAACGCATAGCGCAATTTGTGATGGTTTCGACACATTTTTCCTTGGCCCGGGTGTCAAATTTATTTACCAGTTCGGTGATTTTTGCCCGCATTCCAGAATTCATGCGCGCGCCGTATGCCAGGTTATAGACTTCTTCCTGATTATCTTCGTCGCGCAACTGGGACGATGTTGGCATTACGCCATCACCCAGGAATGTCGCATAGCAATATTTATTCGAACCGATTGTATCCAGACATGAATCCTTGATATAGGACGCAATGTTCGATTTGCTGATTGTTGCGGTTACATCCGCCAATTCTGCGACCGGCGTGCCTTTGTTTATCGATTCAACCAGGCTTGTTGTTTCAGCCGTCGCGTTTTCATAGCATTTGTATGGATTTTCGCCACAGGCGTTCAGGATACATTGGTCCGCAACCTTGTAACATGTGGACACCGCATTCACGGCGGCCAGGGCCGCACCTTCGACAATCATTTCGCCAACACGACTGGACGCAGTTGGAGCGGTCGACGATGTTGCAGCGGCGTTGCCGAACAATTCCAATTTGCCGTCGGCCGCACAGCGCGCCAGGGTCGAATCACAGAACACAGCCTGTTTTTTAAATTCAGAATTTGTTGTACACAATTCAAAGTCGGCACCACAGACACTGTCCTTGCGCAGGCAGGATGAATAACGACGCACACAGGACGACGTGTCGTACATATTCGAAATCGCCGCAGCGGATATCATTTGCCCCAGAACACTGCCCGACGTTGGGTATGTGTATTCAGTAATTTCGCCATATGCATTCTTGGTCGCAACGTTGGACAGGGCCGATATGTTTGATGTTCCAAACAGACTTTGAACACCCGCGGACTGACACTGACTGAGTGTAGACAGACATTCAGGCATCTGGGCATGGAACAGGACGTTTGTTGTACATTCTTCGAAATTTGGGCCACAGGCGTCTGCACCCTTGATACATTGGGTGTATGTGTCGATACATTCGGCATTTGCCAGCAATGTCGATGACGATGTCGAAGATGACGACGTGCCGGTCGTGCCCGCAGAACCGTTAATGTACGCAGACATCGTTGGCATACGACGCGCAGTACCGGTTGCACTGACCGCCATGGCAGTGTTCATAACACTGGGGCGTGCGGTGACCGCATATGCCACAGGCATAACGCTGAATATAGCCAATAAACTTACCGTATTTTTGAGAAAAGACATCCCCTGACTCCATATTTTATTACTTTATTCTAACATAAAATCAGGGGTATGGAAAGCGAAAAATCGCGCGCAATCAGATATTTTCCAGGATATATTTTAATTCCATCATATCGTCTGGCAGGCGCGTTTTAAACCGCATCGGTTCGCCGGTTGTCGGGTGCGCGAATTCCAACACTTCGGCATGTAACATCTGGCCGTCGTGCGTGCGCAAAAATTCCAGTAAATCTGCATCACGCACCGACCCCAGCCGCGATGCACCGCGGCCATAGACCGGGTCGCACAATACTGGAAATCCGTGTGCAGACAGATGCAGGCGTATTTGGTGTGTGCGCCCAGTAAACAATGTGCAACGCATTTCAGATATTTTTGCACGCGACCAGGCGTTTATAACTGCAACCTCGGTATGTGATGGTTTACCACCGGTTTTTACCATGGTCATTTTCTGGCGATTGCGGGACGATCGCGCGATGTTACCGGTTATGTCTGCAACCTCCCAATTCGGGACACCCCATACAAACGCAATATATTTACGCGTCAAATTGTGTTCAGAAAACGTTTTTACCAATTCACGGAATGCCGCGTCCGATTTGGCAAAAACCATAACACCACTGGTATCCTTGTCCAATCTGTGTACAACACCCGGGCGCGTTGCACCGCCCAGCGCAGACAGGTTTGTATGCGCCAAGATGTTTTGAACCAATGTGCCGGTTTTGTTGCCTGCGGATGGGTACATTACAACACCGCGCGGTTTATTAATTACGATAATATCATCGTCTTCGAATAAAATATCCAATTCAAAATCAGATGAAACATTGTCGGTTGCGACATCTGTTTTTGGGGTGGGAATTTCAACCCTAAACGCATCGCCCACACGGATTTTTTCAGAAAACTTTGGCGCGGTGCCGTCGGCACGGCGGACGGTGAAACGCTGAATTTCGCTGCGCGAAAATTCCGGCATTTGCGATGCCAGATATTTATCCAGGCGCACCAATTCATCGGTGTCGGATACAACAAATTCACGAATATCGTTCATCATAAAACCTATTTATATTCATCCCAATCGGGGCCAACGATACAATCAGATAAATCAATTGTCAAATCACGACCGCGGTCTGATACCGGGCACGTCAGGATGCCGGTGGTTGTTGCCTGGTCAGCGTCGCGTGTGGCGTTGCGATATGCAAACTTAATTTCAGTCGGCGCGGCAACGCATGCAATCGCCAAATCATTGTCTGTTTTCCCGTCCGGACCAACCCATACACGCACACCAAACCCCAGGCCATAACACGGAAAACCATCCAGATAATATAAAACCAAGCCACGGCCAACTAATTTTTTATCCGATATGAATTTGCCGCTGTACTCGTTCAGGGTCAGGCCGGTTACAGCCTGCCAATCAGTGCTGGTGGAAAAAATGCTGATGCGGGGGTTGGGTGCAGGCGCGTCCGCCGCAATGGCCGGCAACATAAACAGTGCAAACAAAACGGAAATTATTTTCTTCATTTTTCATCCTTGTCCGGGGTTTGAATTTTAGCAAGGTGCGCAGATATCTTTTTCACACCCGCCGGCTGGGGTGCAAGGATATGATTAAATTTCACAGTCGCGCCCGCATCCAACAGTGTGGCCGATGGCATAAACTTCTGTTTCGCCAGGACATGCCCCGCATCATCAGTGGATACAATATACAAATCAGGCACACCATAGATAGAATCCGATACATTTGTTATCGCACCGTTAACAACAACATGTGTCGTACCCGCATCATCCGTCGTGGATTCCAGCCCAATAATTTCCGCAATCAGCGGGCCACGTTTGGCGGTGCGGGCCTGGTGCTGGATAATAACAGCGACGGTAAAGATTATCGCCGACAATAATGCACACAAAGATGCAAAAAACATTAACCATGTATTTTTGCGTGGAACAGACGCAACCGTCCAAGTATGACCACATATCGCACATTTGACCGGTGTGGACGCAACGCCGTCAACACTGTATTCTGTTTTACAAAAATCACATTTTATTTTCATGTTTTTACTTATACCACATTTTATCACAAATTCAACAGGCGATATTTCGCAGAAACGCGTTTCTGAATTTCTGATATCGCGTTCATGTAATCCGATACAGTCGCATTTTTATTCGCCGATACCGCGCCAAATATTTGACCGGCGGATGTGGAATTGTCACCTTCGTAAAATGTTGCCAATGTGGCCATACGATTTAATTCGACAAAGGACGCATCTGAAAAGCGCGCGGTTTTTGACTTCACATCCCAATAGTATTGGGGATTTGTGGAATCTTCTATTCGGTCATAAACGACCAGGCGTGGCGTCATAGAACCTGCGAATCCAACGGATACGAATACTGCCTCAATCCGGCCGGACGTCATGTCCAACGATTGGTTTATTTTTAATAATGCTAAATCATCGTCTGCCTCAATCGACAGACCAGATAATGTTAATTTAGAAACCCATAAATTTTCAGCTGTTAACGATGACATTTTTGCCGTGTCGGCCAATGATAGGCGGCCTGATATTTCCATATTTTTTGAATCAGATGACAACATTCCAGATACTGTGGCAGCATCGGTTGAAAACACCGCGTCAATCGTTGTGCGATTATCAAAAATAATTTTATCCGACACAATTTCCTTGGCCGTCAATCCTTCGTTAAACGTTGCATAGTCGGAATTTATAAATGCCGCATTTTTGATATCATGCCCCCCAAGGTTCAGTGGCGACATCATTTTGGCATCATCGGGATTTTCAGACGGCGCACGCCACAGATACAACGCGTTATCACGATTGACAGATGTCGTTTCAATAATCCCATTATCAATATCAACCCCCATGTCCAGCGCGTCTGTATGCCACGCACCAAACGTTCCATACGCATGTGTACCGTCAACAAATCCCATAGAACCACCAGATAAATTTACAATTTCGCGCGTGCGAAGTGGTGTGATGTCATCGGACGCACGAACAATCACACCCTGAAGCGTTGACAGCCCAGACGCATCACTGGATTTTAAAATGCGCAACTGATATTTTTCATCGCCCGCGTCCAGTACAGATTGCGGAACACCAAATTCAGCCAGATCATCTAATTCAACACGTGTGATATTACGACCAACCGTACGTAACAATTCATCACGGTTGGCAACGATATAACGTTCCAGCGCAACCTGGATTTCTGTCATCTGATTTGTTATGGCAATATTTTGCGCACGTTCGATTGAACTGTGCTGATACCTGAACAGAAACGGTATTATTAATGCCGCCAACGCAACACTTAACAGTAACTCAACCAGCATGCTGCCACGCGAATTATTAAAAATTGAAAAGATATTTTTGTTTATATTCATCTAGTTTATTGTTGATATTGTTGTTTGTATGTTGCCCATCCAGCCACTGCGTATCAATGGCGAAAATGCGTTGCGCGACGGCGCAGATGGTAGTGCGCCACGCGATAATTCAAATTTTGAAAATGCAGGTGGCTTGGTCGACTGAAATACCCAATCGCCAATCTTTAACGGTGGTGTTGTAGACATTAACAATTCGCCCGATACAGTTAAACCAAAGTTTTCATAGAATATCATTTCTTCGGTTGATA
>JAEDOP010000044.1 GCA_016301865.1 Alphaproteobacteria bacterium | reverse complement strand
CGTAATTTTCCATAAAATTCCACGAACAAAATTCACAGCCCGTGTCAAAAACCGCGCCACATCCGGCCACATACGCGCCGGCACAACAATGACGCCAACCAGTACAATTACAAAAAATTCACCCCAACTAATTCCAAACATAACTTATTTAATCATAGTAATCATCGCCACCGCTGGTACTGATTGTTTTATGACGCTGAATTTGAAAGAAATCTTTGGCAAACTGGTTTTTTTCACGCAAATCGCGAAACGCCACATCTGTTTTTGCACCTGTTGCATCAACAACGGTCCATGAATTTAGTTTAATTGGCGATTTATCAAAAACAACCGTCATATGCCCCAGCCCCTCTTGCCCACGCAGATTCATTTTTAACGCGAATGAATTTTTCCAATTTGTTGTTTCCACAACGTTAATATCTGCATTCACCAGGTCAATATTTTTCCGCACCAAAATACCGGCGGGCGTACTAGTAATCGGCACTGTTGTAATCTGATCCAAAGATTTATCAAAGAAATACAAATCACTGCCATCTGAAATTAATTGCACCGGCATATTATCATAGTCCAATCGCACCCGCCCCGGACGCAGCATTGCAAAATCCCCGGCCTGTTGCTTGCCAGATGCGGTTTGAACAAATTCCCCACTTAACCCAGTAATGGAATTCAGATACTTTTCTGCCTGTTTAACCAGCGCATCATCCACCGCTGCATTTGCACAACATGCCACCCCGGCAATAAACAACGCACAAAAAAATTTTTTCATCCCCTTATTCCCCCTTGAACAGTTCTAACACACGCGCCCGCACATTGGCCATATTATCACGCACAACCGCACCTGCGGCCCTTTCATGACCGCCGCCGCCCAGCGCAATTGCAATTTTATCTATTGTTTTTTTCCGACTGCGAATAGAAACGCCAATTTGCTCGGGCTTTTGCTCTTTTAGTAAAACTATATATTCCACACCTTGAATCTGTCCCAGTAAACTTAACGCCATTTCCCCACGCCCGTCCAGGTACTTATAATCCTTTTTTTCAACCACAGCCAACGCCAATCGCCCATGATAGAAAAATTCTGCATTGGCGGCGGTTCGTGCCTCTAACTGTACAGTTTTGCGTGGTTTATTATTCATCAATTCAATTAACTCGCGAATATTAACACCACTGTCAACCAAGTCCGCCATAATACGCAGTGCATCACCATTACGGGCGAATTTAAAATTCCCTGTATCTGTCAATATTGCCAACGCCAATAAATCCGCCGTACGCGAATCCAGGCTAAGTCCACCCGCCCGCATTATCCGATAAACAATAACCGCAGTTGCCGCGGCATTTTCGTCATTTATGCACAATTGCCCAATATTATTTTCGTTTTTATGATGATCTATTTCGATTACAAAATCTGCTTTATCAACAATCGGCTGTGGTCCACCAACATGCACCGGATTTCCATAATCCATCACAATGGCTAAATCAAAGTGCTGGTTCATATCGACGCGTTCAAAATATTTAATCCGTGGTCGCAACGGCACATTTGACAAGTTTTCTGGAATATTTCCATCATAGACACAAACGGGACTGATACCAAAGTTTTCTTCGATTAAATGCGCCAACGCCAACACACTGCACAGCGAATCACCATCTGGGTTTTTATGTCCCATAATGGCAATCGATTTTGCATTTCTTACGCGTTCAAAAAATTCCTTTATGCTTTGTTCCATACCAACCTATCTTTATATCGCCACATCTTCTACAAAAAACTGTGCATTAACACGACCGTTGTATTCATTTTCTTTTAACTTGCCCAGCAACATTATTTTAGTATTTACATTAACATCGTCCAGTAAAAAATCACCCACCGGCGTTCCAACCAGATTAAACCCAACAAAGGACACCTGTGTACCTGCACTGGTATTAATTACCCCACGCAAATGTGCACCGCCCCCCATAACCGATGCATATCGTAATACCCCACCACGCAGCACCAACGTTGGTTCTGGATTTCCCTGACCGAACGGTGCCAACGCCGCCATTTTTTTGACCAACCGCATATTTGCCGCACCTGCATCTATTTCTGCATCTACAACCAATTCAGGTGCCGGCATTTCACCATTCAATTGTTCTTTGACCGCATTTTCCAAAAATTCACAAAACGTACTTTCATTTTCCACCGCCAATGAAAATCCCGCTGCTGCGGCATGGCCGCCACCTTCGCTAATAACACCGGCGGCCAACGCATCGTGAATAATTTTTCCTAAATCCACCCCCGCAATTGAACGCCCCGAACCATTTATCATCCCGTCTGATTTAGTCGCCACACACGACGGCAGATTATATTTATCTTTCAGTCGCCCTGCGATAATCCCCATCACGCCACCGTGCCAATTTTCACCACAGACAAACAAACTGCAACGTCCGGCCTTACAGCAATCTTCGGCCATTTCACACGCCCGCAGCATAATTGCATTTTGGATATCAATACGTTCCTGATTCATCACATGCAATTTATTTGCCAAATCATTTGCAATCAAGGGATTATCCGTTAACAACAATTCCAAAGCCGGCGCCGCCGAATCCAATCGTCCCGCCGCATTCAATCGCGGCCCAATCGCAAAGCCTGCTGCATACACTGACGGCTGTTTTATTCCGGCAATATCCATCAACACCCGCAGCCCCAGGTTTTGACGCAACCCCAATACTTTCAGCCCCGTCGCAACAAATGCACGATTCAATCCCACCAATGGCATAGTATCACAAATTGTCCCCAATGCGACTAAATCCATAAAATTCATCAGTTCTGAATTATCCAGTCCCAATCCACGGCTTTTTAATTCACGATTTGTTGCAACCAATGTCAAAAACGCAACACCAACCCCGGCCAAATACGTCAACCCCGACGCATCATCCACGCGTTTAGGATTCACCACCGCATCTGCGTCGGGCAAGATACTATCCGGCGAATGATGATCCGTCACAACAACCCGCAATCCATAATCCCGTGCATGTGCAACCTCGCTAATACCGCTTATTCCACAATCGACAGTAATCAGTAATTTCACGCCATTTGCGACAATTTCGTCAATTGCTTCGTTATTCAGGCCATAACCTTCACCCTCACGCGTGGGCAAATGCCATATAACATCCGCATGTATTGCGCGTAAATACTTTACCAACACAGCCGTTGACGTAATCCCATCAACATCATAATCACCATATATTGCAATTTTATCGCCATTCTGTACGGCATCTGCGATTATACGGGCGGCATTATCCATATCCATCAACACCGATGGATTTGGCATATATTCTTTGATTGATGGATTCAGAAATTTCTTTACATCTGCATCTGCCAGAACCCCACGGCCGGCCAAAATTTTTTTGACCAAATCATCCGAGTTCACATTATCAATACAATCCGCCAACACCCATGCCTTGCCCAGCATGGACTTCTCTACTATTCTACTACTCAACGCACTTCTCTTTTTTTATTATCAAGTGCATTATAATTCAATTTTATTCAAATAGCAACGGCAGTATCCCATCTAAAATTTTTCCTGTTGTCGGCACAGCATTCCATGCTGCCGTCCGCCACCCCCACGATTCTTTAGTTCCCTGGGGTTCATCCAACACAACCAATATCGTATACTGTGGTGCATAGACAGGGAATATTCCTGCAAACGCAGTCACATTACGTTTATGATCAACCTTGCCATTGGTGTATTTAACGGCGGTTGCAGTCTTACCACCGATTTGAATACCCGCAACACGTGCCTGTTTACCACTGGTTTCTTCGGCCACACGCAACATAATCGGTCGCAGTTTTGCAGATATTTCATCACTCAGCACGCGTTCCCCACGCACCACGCCGACACTACGTTTTTGCAACGTTGGATAAATATATATCCCCCCATTTGTCACCGCATTCACCGCCAACATCAAATGCATTGGCGTCACTGACACACCATGTCCATATGAACGTGTCGCGCGTTCAACCGGCCCCCACTTATTAGGCAACAACGGTTTTTCCGTACGTCCAAATTCTAAATCCAACGCTTCATCAAAATGTAATCTTTCAAAGAATTCTTTTTGTGCACCATCCGGCAGATCCAGCGCAATTTGTGCACTGCCTACATTACATGAATGAACCATAATTTCTTCAATTGTCAGATATGGGCGCGGTGGCTTAAAACTGCGAAGATCAGTAATTTTTGCAGCCGTCCGCCCAAACTTGTCCGGTATTATAAACGGCTCTTTGACATAGTACTCTTTGTTTATGCCATTTTCCAATGCCAATGCCGTATTGAATATTTTAAAAATAGATCCCAATTCAAACACACCACGCATTGGCTTAAACAATCGATTTGCAACTGGATCTGCCGACAGATTTTCTGGATCAAAATCCGGCAAAGACACCATAGCGATAATTTCACCAGTCCGCGAATTCATCAGCATCCCCATCGCAGCCTTGGTCTGATATTTTTGCATTGCAAACGATAACTGGTCATAAAATACAGACTGAACACGCGAATCAACCGACAATTGCAATGGATCTTTATTCTCAGTCAGATAATCTTCATAAATACGTTCTGCACCTTCCAGGCCACGTCCTTCGGCCCCAACAAAGCCGACCACATGTGAAAACAATCTGCGTTTTGGATATTTACGCGTTTGAATTTTTTCAATTTCCAGCCCCTCTAGCCGCGCATTTTGAATAATTTCACGCTGTGCGTCACTGGCATATTTTTTCAGTCTGATAAATCGTCTGTCTGAATTAACCAGCGCAATCGCATCCGCCAACGAATATTCATATGGCAATGCCTGGTGTATCGTCTGGGCAACCGCATCCCGATCTTGTTCCCGAACGGCACGGTTACGCAGTATAATATGTCCCGACGCAACATTCTTGGCCAATATATCACCATTTCTGTCCACAATGTCCGCACGTTGCACATTCCATTCACCATCTGCCCCGGCCAGACGCGCCCTATCTGTTCCCTGAATCCCCAATTGTAATGTTCGTCCAATAAAAATCATAAATGCGATTAAAAATACTGTATACATAACCCCCAGACGTTTACGTCCAACAACCTCGCCGCGCGCGCCTGAAAAACCATGCTTAAAAATATCCTTGCCGACTTCGAACATTTATAATTCTTCTTTGAACCCAATTTCATTAACTGCAATTGATTTATTAAAACTGACCAATTCCGATTTTGGCACAATACTTACCACCAAATTACGCAAAATTTCCGGACGCACATATGCTGCAAAGTTAGCCTCAGCCACGGCGATTTGTTGTTGGGTTGCAACGATTTCCCGTCTGACGCGGTTTAATTGTCGATTTTGTGTACGGAACGCAACCTGTAATATTACCGTCATCAACAGCACCACACCAACCGACCAGACGCCAATCTGAAACATTTTTTCATCGTTCTGCATAATCCCCCCACACACAAACACGCTTTATCGGCATTTTATCACAAATTCTGAAAAAAACGAATCATAGAATTAACACCATTTAACCGCCCCGCCCCCAGGTTTAAATTCAACGATGCAAACTCCCCCGCTAAATCCATTTTTTTTATTTCATCCGCCCCGCGCCCATCAACCATCGTAATCAGTATTGCGACAATTCCACGCACAATTGCCGAATCGGCCACGCCATAAAAGCGATTACCCAACCGACAAATTTGAACAAACGACGCACAACCTAAAATTTCAGTACAACTTGCCCCATCCGGCACTGGGGACAGATTTTTTCCAAAATCAATCACCATTTCTAAACGAATCGCCGGATCATCGGCCATCATCAACATACTTTTCATATCTGCATACATCATGACCTACCACCCCTCGTTTGTTAAATCCAGTTCCACACGCGCCGCATCCGACATACGTGACAAATCCCATGGCGGGTCCCACACCAAATCCACACGCACTGGCACATCACCCGCGACCGATTGGACGGCGGCACGCACCTGTTCCAGCAATTCTTCCATCATCGGACACGTCGGACTGGTAAACGTCATTTTAATAACAACCAAATCTGGTTTAATATCAATATCATAAACCAGACCCATATCCCAAATATTCACCGGGATTTCTGGGTCAAAGATTGTTTTTAACGTGGCAATAATATCTTCTTTTGTAAATGTCATTTTATAATGTCTTTTATTACCTGAACCGCATACTTTACATCATCAATTGTATTATATGCCCCGACCGACAAACGAACCGACCCCGGAACACCCAACCGATTATGTATCCATGTCGCACACATATTTCCAGCACGCACACAAATATTACGTGCGCCCATCATTACCCCCACATCCAATACATGCATTCCATCAACAACAAA
>JAEDOP010000043.1 GCA_016301865.1 Alphaproteobacteria bacterium | reverse complement strand
CCACTGCAAAATCTAACTTGTCAGACTTGTTCAAGAAATCAGAATAGCCATTTGTAAATACAGACTTAATCTGATTTTCTTTTTCTGTGTCATCCAACGTATCACGCAACCCTTCGGCAAAGTCTTCGTCGCCCATTTTATCTTTTTTATCGATTAAAACGAACACGTCTTTTTTCTGGGCATCTGTCAATTCCAGATAATCAAACAACGCATCCCAGAATGGGCGCGAGCCAACACGCACCGCATTTTCACCGATAAATTCAGACACAGAATCCAACGTCCGCTGAATCACAGAAATAATTTCCGCATCATAATTCGTGGACAGTGAATTAACACCCATAATATCCATGTCCATCTGATAAAATTCGCGATACCGCCCGCGTTGCGCACGTTCACCACGATAACGCTTTGAAAACTGGCTGGCACGGAACGGAAACACCAAATCGTTCAGGTGCCCCGCAACATATCGCGACAATCCGACCGTTCCATCATACCGCAGTCCCATTTTCGTATCGCCCTTTTGAAACAAGAACATCTGGGTTTCGATTTCATCCCAGTTATCTTTGTCCGTCAAAACTTCTGCGCGTTCAATCGCCGGCAAATCCAACTGATTAAATCCGGACATTTTCAGCACATCTAACATACGCGCCGCACAAAAATCAAAGCAACGCTGCTGTGCGGGCAACAATTCTATAAAACCTGACAACGGTTTTGTTGGTTTCAAATCCATTTTATTAAATCCTATTGTTTATATGAAAACCGACGACATTATCAATGTCAATTATACCACAGAAATACACAATATGCTAATATTCGCCCGCACGGGCGTGATGAAAGATTACAAAAAACACGTTTTTATTACACATTTCCCACTAATCTTAGGACAAATTTTAATTTTTTCAAGTAAAAACATAGAAAAATTCAGGCGGGGCGCAACCAACCACCACATCCACAAAATGACGAAAGAAAAGATTTTCTTGCTTTTAACATCTGTGGCCGGTGATTTTTTTGCGCCCCGGAAAGATATATCTGTATCATACATCAAATCGCCCCACCCCGCCACAGGTATGTTTTCACAATCAAAAATACCTATGCAGCGCGCCACCATTTTGGGTCAACCAACGCTTTGCGCGTTCAACCCCAAACCCATATAATTCACGCACCGTTGCCCAGAATTCCGACGAATGATCCATATGTTTTGTGTGTGCCAATTCATGCATCACAACATATCGCATTACATCAACCGGTGCGAACGCCAACCGCCATGAAAAAGACATAGTCCCCGTTGACGAACAACTGCCCCAGCGACTGGTTGTGTCGCGCAACGCGATGCGACGCGGCCAAAATTCCCGCGGCGCGGCACGTATCATTTTCTTTAATTCGATTAAAAATTCCGCCTTAACAACATCACGGACACGCCGTTCAAACATTTCTGGCACGCCACCAATTAACAATTTGTCGCCATCAAATCTATTAGACCGCATCCCCGGCACATACACCAATTCCACCACACGCCCCAGGAATTCGATATTGTCCCCCGGTTTTAATCGAACCTTGGCCGGGCATTTTTGAAATGTACACTCAACCCATTTTTGTTTTGAGACTAAAAATTTAATCGCCGCATTTTCCGACACCAACCACGGCTTGGAAATATGAATTTCGCGCCTGGGCACAACACGTGGCCGCAACGTAATATTTCGCAACCCACGACGCGTTGTAATTACGACTGGGATTTCTTCACCCGACGACAAAGTAAAAACATAATCCGACATTTCTACCTAATCTTATCCAGAATATCGGTCACAATCGCATCCACATTGAACCCCAGTTCCGAATAAACCGCATTTCCATCGCCCGACATTCCGAAACGGTCAATTCCAACCACCGCATCGGCAAATTCGAACCACGGTGCGGACACAGATGCCTCTATCGCGACGACAAAGCCACGCAAAATCTTTTGTTTATATTCCGGGGATTGTGCACGAAAATCCGCGACCGACGGCATGGACACAACCTGAACCCAATCACCCAATTTTTCCGCCACCGCAACCGCCAACGGCACTTCACTGCCTGTGGCAATGATTGTTGCGCGCACACGCGCCGAATTTGCCGGTCGAATAATATACGCACCACACGCCAAATCCGCGCCCAACGGTGTTGCATACTGTTTAAATTTCTGACGCGACAAAACGATACATGACGGTCGCGCTTTTTCCGTCAACGCGCGTCGCCACGCATAAATTACCTCGGTCCCGTTACATGGGCGAAACACATTCATATTTGGAATCATACGCAGTGATGGCAACTGCTCAACCGGCTGATGCGTTGGGCCATCTTCGCCAACCGCAACACTGTCGTGTGTTAAAACATAGACCACCGGCACACCCATCAGTGCACTTAACCGCATGGCCGGCCGCATATAATCACTGAACACCAAGAATGTTGAACCAAACACACGCAGCCCCGACAACGCCATACCGTTTAAAATTGCCGCCATTGCACCTTCGCGCACGCCAAAATTTATATAATTCCCCACAAAATCATTTGCGTTTATATCGCGCGCCCCAGACACATGCACATTCGTACTGTCCCCCAGGTCGGCACTGCCCCCGACTATATCTGCGCCCGCACCCAACAACGCGCCCAAATACATCCCCGACAATTCGCGCGTTGATATTTTTTCAGGCACATCGCCCAAGACCGCATGTGGCAAAGCATACTGTTCATTCCCCGACACAACGGCCAAATTTTCCATGGCCACATTTCGCCACAGATTATCACCACACGGCGAAATAAATTTCTGGACCAACTGCATCAATTCAGAATCATTAATTGCCAATCCATGCGCCTTGCGCGTTCCCGCCACAGACGAATCACGTCCAATCTGGGTTTTGCATTGAACGAACACCGGCAAATCAGATTTTTTTGCATTTTCCAACGCGCGATTAATTTGCACCAGGTCATGTCCATCAACCGACATCACCCGCCATCCGGCCGCCACCATACGCGCCGGCACATCAATATCAGTCTGCGCCACACCATCGATACTGACCCCATTATCATCCCATAACAGGACCAGGTTGTTTAATTTATATCGTCCTGCAAACGCGATTGATTCCTGGGCGACACCTTCCATCAAATCACCGTCCGAACACAGGCAATACACGCGTGAATCTGTGTTTTGAATTTTTGCCGCCATTGCCATACCAACGGCATTTCCGACCCCCTGGCCCAGGGGCCCCGTTGTTGCATCAACCCCATCGATACCGTATTCCGGATGTCCGGGCAACCCGCCAATCTTGCGAAAAGATTCCATATCGCCAACATTATATCCCGCCAATTTTAATACAGAATACAACAGTGCACTGCCATGTCCCGCCGACATCACGAATCGGTCGCGCCCACGGCGCAGGAAATTTGCAAACACAACCGTCACAACATCCGCCGCCCCCAGCACGATTCCGACATGCCCACTGGCCGCCGTACGAATTGCATACAGTGCCCATGCGCGCACCGCACTGGCCATATCTTTTAAATCTTTGGAAATATACTTCATGTGTGATATTATATCATAAAAAGGACACATATAAAATGCTAAAAATTTGGACTGATGGATCTTGCCTGGGCAACCCGGGCCCGGGGGGCTGGGGATTTGTTGCGACCGACGGCACACACACCGCCGAACGCAGTGGTGGCGAACGTAACACAACAAACAATCGCATGGAATTAATGGCGGTGATTTGCGCATTGACCGCGGCACGCAAACACGACGAACTGGAAATCCACACCGACAGCCAGTATGTCAAAAACGGCATGCAATCATGGATAAAAAATTGGAAGAAGAACAATTGGCGCACCGCGGATAAAAAGCCGGTCAAGAACCAAGAACTGTGGCAAAAATTGGATGAATTGGCATCAACAAAAAAGATACATTGGTTCTGGGTCCGTGGCCACAATGGCGACAAAATGAACGAACGCGTTGACACATTGGCCCGCACCGCCGCCGAAAGTTTAAAATAAAAACACCGCACTAACTGCGGTATTTTTGTTTATCTCATGCATCGGGGCAACAATGGGTAAATTTGCCAACGGCACAAACGCATTACGCTTTATCAATACCTGGCCCCCAGGAACACGGACGTGCGAAAGGCGGGGTAGGCCTGGGCGTAGAAGCAACAGGCGTACACACACTGCGAAGAACAGGCCGACGCCGAACCGTAGCTGCTGCCGAAAACCCACGGGGACGCGGATAGCACCGGTTCGGTCATCTTGCAATAACAATACACCCCACCTTCATCGGTAATGGCGTTTTGGTCATCTGCAACATACCCCGTCGCCCACCCAGCCGCCGTACTTTGCGGTTTCACATTGCTGCATGCCCCAACCCCAGCAATCGTACCGTATGGAAATACAGTCTGCCATGTTTGCGCCGCCGCTTGGTACGTATAAGTGGTTGCATTAACATCACGCAGTGCCCATAAACTGTCCGCGTCCGCCAACCCAATATATCGCGGCTTTATAATAATATCTGATGCATAATAATATAAAAATGGGTCGGCGGTGACACTGTACACATCATTGTATTCATCACCAACCCAAACCTCAATACCCGCAATGACCTTACCCGATGGGGGCGTACAATGCGTTGTCCCCAGCATAACCGGTGTAAATTCCGAACCATATGTCGCAACCTGGTCGTCCGGCAACGCGCCCGCCTGGGCACCATCGCCACAACTGTACGACACATTCCAATTTTCACCAACACATGTTTCCGCCCGCGCATCCGTCAATTCCATAACCACAAATCCAATAATTACAAATATATACTTTTTCATGCACTTCCCCATTTATTTTTTAATTCCATATTGCCGATAAACGAATATTGTTGTCATACGTCCATGTGAACGATGCACCCGGTGCAATTACATCACCTGTGTCAACGCCATACGCATCTTGTACCGCATATCCCGCAAACGTCATGCCATCTGGGGCGGTACAAACTGTTGTATCGGGTTTATATGAACTGCCCATACGGCCGCTGATATACGATGAATTGGTCGTCCCGTTATTACAAATATATGCCGCACCATATGATGGACGCGCCCATTGTGCAACCAATTCCCGATTCAAACTGTATGTGTACGGATAATATTTCGTATTGGTTCTGGCATAACTTTCAATTTTCCACCCACCGAATACATATCCCGCCCGTGCACATGTGCCAATATCTGTCCCTGGGGTGTACAAATTACCGTATTTCACCGTGCGCGACGGTGGCGGTGTCCCCGTTGCCCCAGTCCCACACGAATAAGACAATGTATATGTCTGAATCAGTGTATCATCGTTTTCCCAAACCGCGGACAATCTAATACTGTTTTCGAAATCCCACACAAACGATTCCCCAACCGATAATCTTCGTCCTAAATCACTGCCGTCAGAATCCTGCATATCAAACCCAACCAGCTTTTTCCCACACGGTGGCGCGCATGGTGTCGTGATTGGTGTAAAACGATTACCGTATGCTACAGAACTATACATATTATTGGCTTCATGCGTATTACACAAATAAACCGCCGCAAAAGTAGATGGCGACCAACGTATGGTTAATGTCTTGTCCGCATAATAATCATATGGCACATATGTCCCGGGACTTTTCACCACCCCATCCAAATACCAACCATCTGCATGATACCCCTTTTTATAACATGTACCATAATCATAACCCAACCCCAATAATGCCCCATAATCAATAATTCGGGCATCCGGCGCATTTCCCGTCGCGCCGGTTCCACACGAATACGAAACCGTGTATTCTGTCGAACATGGAATCGGTGTATACAAATGCCATGTCTGCTTTCCATCGGACATATTCAACCCCGCCCCAGGCCCCGAAACTGCATCTGCATAACACGTCATTGAATCCGTCATTATATTCAATGATGGCGTGGTCGTCTTATCTGCAAATAATTTGAAACTTACCCCATTCGATAAATTCAGCCCATGCCCATTCGAACACAATGGCATACAGGCACCTTTGCTGTTTATTGCAAATTCATCAGAATCCGGCCCGCGCCACGGAACAAACCCGTCAAGACACGCCGCCCACACAGATGTTTCAGTTGCCACCAGCAACACAATAAACATCAAAACGAACATTTTCCCCGCCCCCCAAAAGCAATCATCACGCTTTTTATCACATCAATGACCGTCAACGAAATTGACGGTCGGGGAGTTGGTGTCAGCAAACGAACGCTCTGTCGCCTTCGGGAAATCCCTGTTTTATAGCAAACAGCTCCCCGACCAAGATCGGGGGGTTTTAACGACACATGTCGCGTCTGCGGGCCACCACAGCCCCGAATCCAATAAACCCATTGAATTCAACGCCATTATAAAACATCAAACAAGATTTGTAAATACCAATATGAAATCCACAATAACAAAACGATATAAGATTCGAACCCGACAAAAGAATTTTGTCGTTCGAATCCGCACGTTCCAAACAGAAAATTAAAACCTGGTCGGGGCGACAATGAGTAGATTTCGCAAGCAACGCACAGCGAAATCGTTAGGAATGCCACGCAGATTTATCACATCTTGTGATAAATCGAGTGAAA
>JAEDOP010000042.1 GCA_016301865.1 Alphaproteobacteria bacterium | reverse complement strand
CGCCCCACAATGCGCGGTAATGACATAGCCAGTGATTTATCTGCCACACCATCAACCGTGGACACAGTCAAAATTCTGCGTTCATCGTTCGCGATACAGCGCACCAGGTCGGCAACCGCCCCTGCAATACCGTCCCAGGTTGCCCCGCGCCCCTGGATAATTTCATACGCGGCGTTATGAACACGATGTTCGATTGTGCTGCGTGTGGTTTTAGGCAAGGTAAGTTTTGTCTGGCGACAAAATGACGCCAAATCAACACCGCCAACGCACGCAGATGACCAGACAATCATACTGCTGTCACCATGTTCGCCCAGGACATAGGCATTAATAGACTGGGTCGAAACCGATAATTGGCGCGATAAAATCGTGCGCAGGCGTGCAGAATCCAGCATCGTCCCCGTTCCAATCACACGCGACGCGGGCAATTTTGATATTTTCTGGGCCAACATGACCATAACATCCAACGGATTGGTGACGATTACCAATTTTACATTTTTAGAATCAACATTTGCCATAACACGTGGCACGATATCAGATATAACATCAGCATTTGCGTGCAATAAGTCAGTGCGGGTTTGTCCCGGTTTCTGATTTGCGCCGGCGGCAATAATAACAATTTCAGAACCACGGATTGCGCGATATGTGTTTACCGCGGTTATTTTTATATCATATGAAAACGCGGCGGCGTGACCCAAGTCTTCGGCGGCGGCGCGGGCGCGCACCCCGTTGCGGTCAAACAATACAATTTCATGCGCCAATCCAGTATTCGCGACCGCCGTCGCAACCGCAGAACCAACAGACCCAATGCCGATGATTGATATTTTCATATTTCCCCCCGTTAATCTTGTCATGGTTATTTTATCACAAAAAAACGATTTATGTACGAGAAAAAAACATGCGCCCGCAGGCGCATGGTGTCAGATGTTCATATAAGCCGGATTCTGTCCTGCCATCGGGCCAGTATGTTTCGCATACCACCCCGCGGTAGTGGGCATGATTAATCTGCGTATCGCATTACTGCGAAACGTCAAGCCTTCTACCCGCCCCCGATGTGGGACACATATAGGGGGCCTATTTGAAGTTGCTGCGCGCAGAGATTGCCCGTTTCACTCGAATTCAATCGTTTACGTCACTGTTGCTCTTATCGTCGGGTCGCCCCGCCCGGTATATTAGCCGGTACGCTGTCCCAAGCAGTCCGGACTTTCCTCCATCCGTTGCCGAATGGCCATGCCCAGAACATCTGACAAGGGGTGATTTTAGCAGTTTTTTGCGATAATTCAACTTTTCTTTTTATTATTGAATATTTATGCTTTTTTCACTAAATTTATATGTGATGAGGCGTGAAATTATCGATTTTTTAACAACTGACCTGCAATTTATTCGCGGGGTTGGACCGGCGTTGGCGGCGCGCCTGGAAGAAATTCTGGGGGGACGACGGGTTATGGATTTTCTGCGGCATAGGCCGTCGTATGTGCGGGCACGCGGAATCACCGACAATGTGTTGGATGCGAATCCCGGCGACACAATCACAATTCCACTGTTAATCAAATCACATCGTGCGGGACGCGTGTTTCGTGGACGACGCAGTCCAACCCAGATTACATGCAATGATAAAATGGGGAATACGGTTATCATTCAATTCTTTAATGCAAAATATCTGGATTATTGGTTGAACAAAATGCCGGTCGGCGCGTGGCGTATGGTGTCGGGAAAACTGGAAAAAACATCAAAACCAACGATTAACCATCCGGACTTTATCGAAGAATTACAGAACGCGACAAAAATCCCGTCCGCCCAGGCAATTTACCCCGCAGGCGAAGGTATCACACAAAAAGTATTCGCAAATATTCGTGACCAGATTTTTTCCGCTTTGCCTGATAAACTGCGTGGCGAGACCGACGAACGCGTGCTGGAATTCTTTGACGCATTGGAACATGTACACTTTCCAAAATCAGACGATGATTTAGCCCCAAACAATACATATATGGCCAAGTTGGCGTACTGCGAATTATTGGCACACCAAGCGGCGATTGTTATCAGTCGGCGCAATCGGATTGATGAACGTAATCGGCGTGTGGTGCGGACGCAAAAATACAATTTAATGGACAAATTTTGGGATACCCTGCCCTTTGAAATGACTGGGGCGCAAAAACGTACCTGTGATGAAATTTTTGACGATATGCAAAAAAATGTGCCGATGATGCGATTGGTTCAGGGGGACGTTGGCAGCGGTAAAACAATTGTCGCATTGGCCGCCGCCGTGCGTATGGCGGAAATGGGTGGCCAGACCGCAATTTTAGCACCGACCGATACATTGGCACAGCAACACCTGGCCAAACTAAAACCAATGTGCGATAAAATCGGGATTGTGTGTGATATATTAACCGGACGCGACAAAGGCGTGGCACGACGCGAAAAATTAATATCACTGCGGTCGGGGCGGACGCGGGTTGTCGTGGGGACGCACGCGTTGTTTTCTGCGGACGTTGAATACAAAGATTTAGGACTGGTCATTATTGATGAACAGCATAGATTTGGTGTTGCACAGCGCGAAGCACTGCGTAACAAGGGGGCGAATCCTGATTTGTTGGCATTGTCGGCGACACCGATTCCAAGAACACTGTCTATGACGATTTATGGCGATATGGATGTGTCGATTATCAATGAAAAACCCGCCGGACGCAAACCGATTAAGACAACAAAATTGTCATGCGGGCGAATTATGGAATTGTTGGAACGCATTGATATGCAGGTAGATGCAGGCGCAAAGGTATTCTGGGTTTGTCCGTTGGTTGAAGAATCTGAAAATGACAATGCGATGGGCGCGGCCGAAGAACGGCATAAAATGTTGACCGAATATTTTCCCAAGGCTGGTTTGGTTCATGGTAAAATGGATAAAAAAGAACGCGACGCGGTTATGGCGGATTTTGCCGCCCCGGATTCTGATATGCCGATACTGGTCGCGACGACGGTTATTGAGGTTGGAATTGATGTACCCCAGGCGTCTATTATTGTGATAGAGAACGCGGAACGCTTTGGTTTGGCGGCATTGCACCAGTTGCGGGGGCGTGTTGGGCGCGGCAATACACAATCGTATTGCGTTCTGTTATTTGGTCGTAATGTGTCCGAAGACGGATTAAAGCGATTGGACGTCCTGTGCGAGACGGACGATGGATTTGTTATCGCGGAACAAGACCTGATGATGCGCGGTGTTGGGGAATTGTTGGGCACACGGCAAAGCGGTTGGATGCGGTATTACTTTGTTGATTATCGTGAACATCGGGATTTATTCAAATTGGCATCCAGTGCCGCACGTGATAATGATATAGATTCATGGGTACGCGATTTGATGTTTTTCTTTGAACGTGGGGTGGTGCTGGGTGCGTAAAGTAATTGTATTTTTATTATCGGTTATTATTATGATGCCGGCGTTTGGGGCGTCGCTGATTCACGACACGGAAACAGAACGCGCGATAGGGAAACTGGTATTACCATTGGCACAGGCCGCAAACATCCCAGAAAGTCGCATGAAAATTCACATAATAAATGACGAAGATTTTAATGCGTTCGTTATGGGCGGTGAAGATATTTATGTTTATACGGGTCTGTTAAAACAAATTAAAAATCCCAATGCATTACAGGCAGTGGTCGCGCACGAGTTGGGGCATACCCTGGGTGGGCATATGGCCCAGATGTCTGAGCGGATGGCGGCGGAAATGAAACGTACAATGTTGATTCAGGCGTTGGGGGTCGGACTGATGGTGGCAGGTGGAAATCCGTCGCTGGGGGCTGGGGTTTTGGCAGGCTCGTCCGGGGTGGCCCAGCAGTCTATGTTGGCGTTCACGCGTGACGAAGAACGCATTGCAGATAATATGGGCGTGGATTTAATGGTGCGCGCAAAACAAAACCCAGGTGGTTTTATTACTGTGTTTGAACAAATGCATGAAATAACCGGGGCGATGGAATCGAAAATAAATCCAAACCGGGTGAATCATCCGTTGACTATGGAACGACTGAATAATGTAAAACAACAAATCGCAAAAGCAAAACCAGAAATATGGGACGAACTGGATGTGGCGGGATACGAACTGGTGCGGGCAAAGTTGGTGGGTTATCTGGATGATGCAAAACAGGTGCGCGAAAAATACCCATATTCAGATAAGTCAAATGCAGCAATTTATGCGCGTGCAATCGCAAATATGCGTGGGGGGAACCTGGATGGGGCGCGAATGGGAACAGAAACATTAATTTCACGCAATCCAGATAATCCGTATTTCTATGAACTGTTGGGCGACATTGAATACCAATTTGGACATTATGACGACAGCGTGGTGGCGTATGAAAAATCAATCGCACTGGCGGGTGATGCGCCCCAGATTCAAACAGCGTTGGCATTGGTACTGACGGAACGAAAAAAAAGTGGTGATTTGGTACGCGCCATCGAATTGTGTAAACGCGCAATTTTAAGCGAACCTGCGCCATTGACATACTGGGTTTTGGCACGCGCATACGGTGATGACGACCCAGGGCGCAGCGCGTGGGCATTGGCAGAATATTACAATATGATTGGCAAAAACAACGATGCACGGACGTATGCCAAGCGTGCACAAAAAGAACTGGGCAAAACAGAGGCGGAATATATCAAGGCCGGCGACATTTTGCACGGCAATACACACCAGAAATAAGCCAATATTCCTAGATAAGTACCTTTTCCTAAATACAGTATTGCAATTGCATGATGTGTTTTAAAGGTTTATAATATCAATGTCTTATTACAAGACATATGTAAAACCTTGAAAAGGAGAAAAATAGATGAGAGGACTTACAAACTATGTTCTGATACCATTGACATTTATCGGCGCCTTGAACTGGGGGTTGGTTGGTATCTTTGGTTTCGATTTGGTTGCATTTTTGTTTGGGCCGGCAACATTGGCCAGCAACATCGTTTATGCAATCATTGGTATTGCGGCGTTGATATGGTTAATATGGATGTTTATCGACCGGCCTGTATCACGCAACGATCGTTAATCACACAATAAAGTTTCATGTCTGCGCCCCAAAATGTGGGGCGTTTTGTTTATGTGCAGTGTGCGGGGAATCGCTTTTATTTGTCGCAGTGTTGTTGGTGGGTTTATTCATCTTGAAATACAGATAAAATGTATTATACTTATTTGGCTATGAAGAACTATATTTTACCTTTTCGTGATTTGGTTGTGTCGCCGGGACTGACTGTGCCGGTGTTGGTTGACAATCATATGTCTGTTAATTGTATTAAAACCGCCGCAGATGCGGGGCATCAACAATTAATTTTAGTTCCACAGCACAGTTGGGCATACCCATCCAGTGTTGATGATATATACACCATCGGCACAATTGGCGATGTGGTTCAGGTGCTGTCGATGCCAGATGGTGCGATTCACCTGTTGGTGCGAACAACAGATGCGGTTGCAATCAAGGACATTGAAATTAACGACGGCATCTTTACAGGTGTCGCCGAACCGATTAAGATTGCCGATGATATGGATGCGGACCAAACGTTGCTGTTGCGCGATTTGTTGGCGGATAATATGCAGACACTGGCCATGTCAACGCGCAAGTTCAAGATGGAAAAACTGCGCAATGTGATTGAACATTACCCCCTGCCCGCGTTTGTGGACGCAGTTATTCAAACGGCAGATGTTGATACCGATACCGCAGTCAAAATATTGGCCGCAGGCAGTTGGACGGAAAAACTGACCATTTTGTTAGAAGGCGTTAAATTAATGCTGGAAACGATAAAAATCGAAGAATCGATTAACAAACGTATTCATCAGCAAATGGAAAACGGCCGGCGCGATGCTATTTTACAGGAAAAAATGCGCGCCCTGCAAAAGGAAATGGGCGAAGACGATGGCGAGATTGATGCCGCCAATATTCGCAAACAAATTATGAAATCCGCTATGCCGGCAGAAGCCAAAGAAAAAGCCTTGGCAGAATGGAAACGTATGCGTTCTATGTCGCCAATGTCAAACGAAGGCGGATTGCTGAAAACATATTTGGACGAACTGTTGGCGATGCCGTGGGGCAAATCTGATAAGTCCGAAATCGATTTAAAGCATGCGCGCGAAGTATTGGACAGCGAACATTCGGGTATGGACGCGGTCAAGGAACGTATTTTGGAACATATCGCCGTGATGAAAAAAACAAAATCCAACCATGGATCTATTTTGTGCTTTGTCGGTGCGCCGGGTGTTGGAAAAACATCGTTGGGGAAATCAATTGCAACGGCGTTGGGACGCAAATATCAGCGCATATCGCTGGGTGGCATTTCAGACGAAGCGCATTTCCGCGGACATCGCAAAACATATATTGGTGCACAGACCGGACGAATTATGGATGCACTGAAACGGTGCAAGACGAATAATCCGGTTATTGTGTTGGATGAAATCGATAAAATGGGGCGCGATTGGCGTGGCGATCCGGAATCTGCGTTGTTGGAAATTTTAGACCCAGAACAGAACAAAACGTTCCGCGACCATTATTTAGAGGTGGACTTTGACCTGTCGAATGTGATGTTTATTGCGACAGCAAACAGTCTGAATATGTCAAACGCATTGAAAGATCGTATGGAAATTATCGAAATCCCGGGCTATTCAAT
>JAEDOP010000041.1 GCA_016301865.1 Alphaproteobacteria bacterium | reverse complement strand
CCCTGCTCTAACTTTGAATGAACCTTGGTAATCAAATCAACCATGAACAAATTGTTTTCTGCACCCTTGATTTGAATATCGATATTGATTTCTAATTAAGCCTGACCGTTATCGGACTTAAAGAACAATTCTGGTACATTTGGGCTTTCGAATGAAATGTCTTTTAGAAACTGTGAAATGATATTAAATTTTGCCATTATAAATTCTCCTTCGGTCTGTTTGGCTAAAATGTGGTCTGGACTTGCGTCCTGCTTTTATGTTAATATAACACTATAAAAGATTTTTACAAGTGGGGGGACAAATCAAAAATGCTTTTTTTAACAAAAAAATCTATTTTTAATGGGATTCTGGGCATTTTATCCGCATTTATCCTGGCATCGTGCGATGTTTCTACACCAACTGTATCGGGCGACAATTCGGTAATACCATCTAATTTTCGGCGCGTATCTTATAATGACCTGCCCGGTTGGCGCGATGACGATGTGCGCTATGCACTGCAGGCGTTTCGTAATTCATGCAAAGCTAAAATTCAATACACCGGTCGTCTGATACCAGACAGTGAATTATTTGCCGAAAAATGTCGCATGTTGCCAAGTGCGTCGGCAGACGTGGCAACGGTTCGCGCATGGTTTGAATCAAATTTTCAACCGTACCAGATTTACAATGACAACGGTGGCGATCGCGGCACATACACCGGATATTATTCCCCAATAATTCCAGCGTGTCGCACAAAAACAGCCCAGTGTAACGAACCATTAATGGGCATTCCAACCGACGGCCGCAATTACAAGGGCGTGCCCAAGAAAGATATCGTAGAACAGAAAATCGGTCGCGTCCTGTATTGGGCAAACATCGTTGATGTTCAAAATATCCAGATTCAGGGTTCTGGCAACCTGCGCCTAGAAGATGGGACGGATGTAAAATTAAACTTTGCCGCCGTTAACGATATGCCGTTCAAATCAATCGGCGAAGAACTGCGCAACCGCGGCATTCGTCCCGCTGGCGGCTTCTCGTCCGAGGCTGTCTGGCAACACCTGAAAGCGAACCCCACACTTGCGCGCGATGTGATTTACAAAAATCCACGCTATGTCTATTTCTATGAATCCACCCCACCAGATGTGATTGGCAAACTGGGCACGCCACTGTCAAAAATCCGCAGTATTGCGATGGACGACAACCTGTATACGCTGGGGTTGCCCGTATACATCAATACCAACCTGTCCGACGGTCGCCCGTTCCGCCGCCTGATGATTGCCCAGGACACCGGCAGTGCCATCCGCGGCTGGATTCGCGCAGATATCTTTTTCGGCAAAGGGGACGAAGCCTATAAATTCGCCCAGGGTCAACACGCCCAGGGTCAAATGTTTATCCTGATGCCCAAAGAATACACATATGTCAAACCACGATAAAAAATTTGACGAACGCACCAAACGCCCCCAAACCATTGGCGGGGCATTGGGTGGTTTGATTAAAATTTTTGGAATTCGCGCATCGGATTCAGACCTGGCGGCACGTTGGGATGAAATTATGGGGACGGACATCGCGTCTGTTGCACGCCTGGCGGCGATAAGAAAAAATCGCGACAACACATTTAACATTGTAATTCGCCCCGCCCACCCTGCGTACGCATTACAACTATCATATCAATCAGACGAAATA
Organism: Alphaproteobacteria bacterium; assembly: GCA_016301865.1. Lineage (GTDB taxonomy): Bacteria > Pseudomonadota > Alphaproteobacteria > Rs-D84 > Rs-D84 > Enterousia. The sequence continues at coordinate 5,010 of JAEDOP010000041.1, read as the reverse complement.
ATAAAACGAATTAACAAATATTTCGGCTATGACGCCGTCGGCAAAATAAGTTTTCGAAAATGACAAAACGCGTACTGGGCATTGACCCTGGATTATTACATACCGGATGGGCGGTGGTTGATACCGCGGGACAAACACGTAAATATATCGCCAGTGGCGTTATCTTGCCCAAAACGACATTACCGTTTGCCGAACGCCTGGCGACAATTTTTCGTGGGGTATCTGAATTATGCGAAACATTTTCCCCCGACGAATGCAGCATTGAAATCACATTTGTAAACAAGAATCCAAAAACCACACTTATTTTGGGGCACGCGCGCGCGGCGGCAATTGTTGCAGTGGCGAACCGCGACATCCCCGTTTTTGAATACGAACCAAACAAAATTAAAAAGGCCCTGACCGGCGCCGGCCACGCCGATAAAACTGCGATTGATAAAATGGTTCAAATTTTATTACCCACGGCCCATCCAAAAACCGCAGACGAAGCCGACGCCATCGCAATCGCCCTGGCCCATACAAATATGACACGATTTATATAAACAAAAATCCCGCATATGCGGGATTTTTATCGCAGTGGCGGGAAACAATCGCCACCTGATTCCGGGCAACAATTAAAACCCAAATCATACATATCGGTATAAATCTCGCCCGGACAGCACCCATGTTTATCGGGCATTTCGCCCCCATCACACATTGGCACATCACCCGGCGCAATCGTATCACGCGATGCATGCGCCCACATCCCCAGTACAAATCCAACCAAAAAAGCCATAACAATCGCAACACACGAACTAATATTCTTTTTCATATATTATCCCTTTGATATAAAAATGTACCCTTGCGAAGAAAATAAAAGATAATGGTATAGATACGGGATGGGGGCGACATCGTAGTGTACAGAAGTTACATGAGATGTTGCCCCCGCCCGCAGATATGCCATTAGGTTTTATTTTTATGAAATAAATTAGAACGGTTTAGATGCGCCGTGGTCGGCAAGTGCGGTGTACAAACGCTACATAAACGCGCCGACCACAAGCAGATGAACCATTATAATTTATTTCAATGGTGGGAAACAGTCGCCTACACCCTCTTTCGGACAGCACGCAAACACTGTATTCCCTAAATCCTTGAACACTTCATCGCCACAGCAACCAAATTTATTGGGCTGACTGCCATCGGCGCACAGCCCCGCATCCAGATTGGCCAATTCCTGTTCCAACTCTATCATCGGGTCAATTTCCACAACATCTTGCTGAACCACTAATTCCTGCTCTACCTCATCCTCTGGCGATTCTTGGACGACATCCTCCACAACAGTCGCTATCTCTTCGGGCACGGCGGTCGATTCAACAACTATCCGCGCGTCCCCAGATGTCCGACGTCCACGCGCAGATTTCGTACATATACGACGATATTCCGCCTTTAATTTTGTCAGTTCTGCCGTCTCGGCTTCTGTTGGTTCATCTATTTTACCGATTTCAGACACCCGCGCCGATATATCTGCACAACTCATCCTCTCTGACACAACCTGGCCTGTGTCATCGGCAAACGCCCCCGACACAAAGCAAATTAACATTAAAGTAAAGAATAATTTCATAACTATAACCTATTGTTCATTAATGATTTTTTCAACTTCCAAAATAAAGTCAATTGCCGGATTTGTTAACCGCTTGGCTGTTTCAAAAATTTCTTCTGCGGCCGCCTGCATATTCAATCGTTTATATGTTTCTACAACCTCGATTGTCTCTTGATTATCAAATTCATCATCTTCCAGCGCACGCGCAATTTCCAATTCTTGTTTTGCCAAATCTACATACTTGGCACTGCGTTCCGCACATCCACGTTCTGACAAATTCGCATAGATTTTTGCCCTTTCAATCCTGTCATCAGAATCATCACTTGCATATGGCAATTGCCCCAACAACAGTGTTTCAATCTGTTCGCACGTCTGCTGACCCGCATCTGAATCCTGTAACGCCGCAACAATTTCACGTTCACGCGCCGCCGCATTATGATATTTCTGCTGATTCTGGGAACAACCATTCATAACCAGTTTTTCATAGACACCAATATTATATTCATGGTCGCGCACATCCTGACTGCCCTCTGGCATCAGACGACCCAGCAACAAATCTTCGATTATCGCGCATGTTTCTTTTGTCTGCGATTCCACCACCGGCGCAGGGGTTGCGACCTGCTCTATCTCTGCGACCGGGGTGGGACGGCCATTAATTCCCAATCCGACCATCAACCCACACGCAAACAGCGCACCCAACGCCAACCATCCAAATACCTTTTCTTTTTTGGTGTGAACAACCTGAACTTTTTGCTTAACTTTCATAACTCTCTCCTTATGTTTTTATTATTCCACAATTCCGTTGTTAATTGTAATAATTCTATCTGCGCGCGACGCCAAATTCATATCATGCGTCACAAACAGCATCGCCATCTTGTTTTTACGCACTAAATCCAGCAATAAATCAAACACACTGCCCGCATGCATTGGGTCCAGACTGCCCGTCGGCTCATCCGCCAACAAGATATCTGGGTTATTCGCCAACGCGCGTGCAACGGCGGTACGCTGTTGTTCGCCACCACTCATTTCCCCTGGAACATGCGACGCCCGATGCGCAACACTTGCCGCGCGCAGCAACTTCATCGCCCGCGCCCGCGCCAAATTTTCATCCACGCCATTGGCCAACATCGGCAACATAACATTTTCCACAGCTGTAAAATCCGACAGCAAGTTATGCTTTTGATACACAAATCCGATTTTTTTGCGTCGAATTTGTGTCCGCATATTTTCATCCATTTTCTGAACCGCCGCACCATTAATTAATATACTGCCCCCACTGGGCCGGTCTAATAATCCCACACACTGCAGCAATGTCGACTTACCCGACCCCGACGCACCAACCAGTGCAACAATTTCCCCACGACGCAAATCAAACCCACCGCCACGCAGAATATGTAACGGCTGGCCGCCTTCGACAAACGTCCGTTTAATATCCCGCACCGACATAACCACGTCGCCAGACTGTACCTTTGACAAAGACTCTAAAATATTCGCCATTCACTTTGCCTTTTTCTTACTCATTTCTCAACACCTCCACCGGGTCTGTATTTGCCGCCTTCCACGCGGGATACAGCGTCGCCAAAAACGCCAACAACACCGCAATCAGCGCAATTCCCAACACATCTGTCCAAACCAACTTGGACGGCAATTCAGATAAATAATACAGTTCCGCCGGAAACAAATCACGTCCTGTAATCCATTGAAAAAACTGACGAATTGGTTCAATATAAATCGCGACCAGCACCCCGAATATCGTGCCAAAGAACGCCCCAATCACACCAATCGACGTCCCTGATAAAATAAATATCTTCATCATAGACATGCGCGATACGCCAAACGTACGCAACACCGCAATATCTTTATTTTTATCTTTGACCAACATAACCAACGACGACACTATATTAAACGCCGCCACAATCACAATCAGCATCAAGATTAAAAACATAACATTTGATTCCACCTGTAACGCGCCCACAAATCCGCGATTTAAATCGCGCCAATCACGCACCACAAACCCATCTGGCAACAGACGCGCCAAACTTTCGACAACCGCCGTTGTATCTTCGGGATTATCCAGAAACAAATCAATATGCGTCACAGAATTGCCGATATTCAAATATTTTTGCGCGGTTTCCAGTGGCATAAATATATAGCCTGAATCATATTCATACATCCCCATAAAGAACGAACTCATCACCGGGTACGACATAATCCGCGGCATTGAACCAAACGGTGTCGGCATTGCATTATTTGCAGACACCAGCGAAATATTATCCCCCATACCAACACGCAACGCCCGCGTCAGCGACGCCCCCGCGACCAGTTCGCCATCTGTGATTGCGGTCAAATCCTTGCCATAAATTCGTGTACCGGTCTGGGTTTTTGCCGCCAAATCAGACATTCGAATTCCCCGCAACATCGCCCCTGTATTATTCCCGTTGGCGGTTGCCATAACCTGGCCTTCGGCAATTGGCACAATCGACACAACACGCTGCGCAACCGCTTTGTTCTGTTTCATTTTATCAATCAGAAAATCAAAATCCGAAATCGCGCCATCCTGGTGATAGACAACCACATGTCCATTCATCCCAACAATCCGCCCCAGCAACGTGTCATGAAAACCACCCATAACCGACATCACCACAATCAGTGTCGCCACCCCCAGCATAATACCAATCAGCGACACCCACGAAATCACAGAACCAAATCCACGTTTTTTCGCGCCCAAATACCTAAATGCAATTTTCCGTTCCAGTTTTGAAAACATAACCTATCTTTCCTTAATCCTGCAAGAAATCCCGCAACGCATCCCCAATCAGTTCATTTGATTGCGCAAGCCCCGCATTATCCGCGATTGAAATCACCCGTGGCGACATAAACACAACCAATTCCGCAAACGGCGACACCAATGTTTCCGGCGTTGTCACAAATGAATGTGTTGGAATACCAATAATCACATAGTTATCACCAACGGTCGATGGGATATTAAACGAACTCAATTCCCCCTGGCTGGTACGCAGAACAATCTTGGCATCAATCTTGTCACGACCGCCAAAGTCCCCATATGTCCCGGTCGCCCCAATCACTAAATCCGTTTCCAATCTTTCTTCGCGCCCACATTGACCAATATCAAATCGCGACTGCCACCCATTTGGAATTGCGAACGTCCCCTGGGATATCAGGACAACATTTGCCTGCTGTCCTAAAAATTCCTGTAATGTTTTCGTATTGATTTCCGGTCCAACCACCAATGCGCGCCCAACAACACCTGGGATTGACATCTTGATATTTTTTTCACCGAACGCCGGCAACAAATTCATCCATACAATCGGGTTATCTGTACGCGGATACACACGATACACATCAATATCCCACGCCAGCATATATTTCTTGCCCGAAATATCGGCGATTATTTTTGCGACTTCGCGTTCTGT
>JAEDOP010000040.1 GCA_016301865.1 Alphaproteobacteria bacterium | reverse complement strand
AATGCGGTTTTAAATATAATGGTTCTGAACATTTTTTTCTTCCTTTGATTAAATTAGCTTTCCTTGATTCCCAGCATTGTTGCGATGTATTTTATATATTCGGTGGTCCATCTTTCAAGTCTTTTTGTTGGGGGCATGCCGGCCAATGTTGCAGGACATGCAATGACATCGACCATTGGTAATTCGTTTTTTATCAGGTATGTGGCACGGTTTATGTGGTCTTCGGTTGTGATTATGACAACGCGTTTCAGGTTGCGGGCGGTTGCGATGTCGCGTATGGCCAGGGCGTTTTGATATGTGGATTTGGATGTTGATTCAATAACCGCAGGACGTGCTACGTCTATTTTTCCCTTGGCGCCTGCACCGATGATGTACAGGTCGGCGGTTGGAAATTCGCGCATTTTGCGCATGGCGAATGGAATCCGTCGTTCATCACCAGTCAAAACAAAAATACTGTCGTTTGGATAAATTGCGCCACAACGAATGGGCGCAACAGATTTAAAAATCATGCCACCCAGTATAAAGCATGCAAAAATTACAAAAGATGGAGTCAATAATTTGCGCATATTATGAATTTTTCAGTATCTTGATTGTTGTGCGCTGGGTCGTCCATATGGAAAACAGAACAATTGCCACAGGTAATAATGCAAGTGTGAGCCATCCGCCCCCCGACAGCCCCAGCATAGCCATCAAGCCAACGCGGGCACTGTGGGCCGTGGATATAATCAGCAGCAATACAGGTGTTGCCGCAATAAAACCAATTGTGGCGGCGGTTGCGCTGATTTTTGCGACGATTATCTGCATTTGGTGGGCAATGAAATTGTCAGATGCACCAATTTGATTCAATATTTCTAATTCCCGGCGGTGTAACATGGCCGTGTTGCGTGCGATATATGAAATGCATATGCCGATTGCGCCAATGGTCAAAATCAATATAAAAGATGACATAAGTATCATTTTCCAACCCGCCCCCGTGGATGATTTCAGGGCTGTGGCATGTGTTAAAAATCGTGCGTGTTTTGATATTTGTTCGCCAACCGATTTTAAATCGGCGGTTGTGTTGAATTCAATTTCCCACATTTTCGGTAAATAATTTTTTAATACGCCACCCCCCGATATCCATGGTGACATTAATTCGTTCATCTGGTCTGTGCTGATTTCGTTAAGTGTTTTTATTTTATCAGTGTTGTCCGTGATAATTTTCTGGGCCTTATTAATATTGTCTGGGTTTGTTACCTGGACGGTGGCAAAATTTTCCCATTGCGCATTCCAACGCATTACACCAGTGCCAATAGACAGCGCAATCCCCAATGCCAGTACAGATAAGAATGTCAATAACGACATAATTGCCGTCATAAACATGGATTGTTCGCGTACCAAAGAAAATACAACAGGTTTTTTCATTTCTTATGCGTTCCCGATATCGTCAAACTGTTTGGACAGTTCTGTAAAATAATTTTGTGGTTTTGGACCGCGCCATATGCGTTTAGCGTCCGAATCGTTTTTTTGCGTTACAGGGGTGGATTTTCCAGAAAAACTGACCCGATGATTTTCAACATGGATTACAGGAAATTTATAGGTTTCCATTAACTTTTTACTGTGTGTGGCCAGAATGATTGTTGTGCCAAACATTTTGTTCATTTGGATAAACAGTTCCATCAGGCGCGATGCGTTTTCATCGTCCAGATTGCCGGTTGGTTCGTCTGCTAGTAAAATTGTGGGCTGGATTGTGATGGCGCGTGCGACCGATACGCGTTGCTTTTGCCCGCCGGATAGTGTCAATGGCGCAGCGTCGGCGAATTTTCCCAGACCGACCCAGTCAAGTACCTTGGTTACCAGTTTTTTTATTTTCACTTCGGGCATGCCACGTACGCGCAGGGGCAGGGCGACATTGTCAAACACCGACAGATGTGACAGCAGTGAATAATCCTGGAAAACACTGGCCATTTTTTGCCGAATTTGCGTGATTTCGTCGCGCGTCATGTCGTTGGTGATGCGACCGAATAATTTTATCTGTCCGCGTGATGGTTTGTGCAATTGGTATATCAGGCGTAATAATGTGGTTTTGCCCGCGCCAGATGCGCCCGATAGAAAATAAAATGCACCACTGCTGATATTAAAAGAGACATCAGTCAGAATTTCGGGTGTGCCGTCATAACACGCCGCTACATTTGCGAACGAGATTGCTGTCTTTTCTTCCATGTTTGAAAATATAATAGAAAAAAAATATATCGTCAAATAAAAATCCCCCGTGGGGGGATTTTTTGAGATATGAGACATGAGATATGAGACATGAATTGGGGGTGAGTCTTAAAAAAATCCCCCGTGGGGGGATTTATTATTTTACACGAGTTGTGGTGTTGCGGTTTTTTGACCAGACGGCTTCGCCTGTGCTCGGATAGATTGGGTTTTCTTTGCCGTAAGATACTGTTTTGATGCGTTCGGATTCAACACCGTCCTGGATAATTACGTGGGCAGCGTTGCCGGCGCGCAATGCACCCAATGCCAGATTGTATTCAGTTGAACCGCGTTCGTCACAGCGACCTTCGATTACAATGGTGGTGTTTGGGTTTTTCTTCATATATAATGCCTGGGATTCCAGTTCGTCGCGTGCGTCGTCGGAGATTTTTGCCGAATCAAAGTCGAAAAATGCCTGATTTCAGGATATGTCGGATGGGACGTGTGTGCACGCGTTGATGGACAGTGCCGCCAAAATAACTAAATATTTTTTCATGATGAAAATCCTTTCTTTGTCTTGTACGTAAAAAAATTAGCAAAAAATGCAAAAAGATGTCAATAGCATATTTTTGTGCTTTGGAAATGGGGGTGATTTGTGATATACTGTGGGAAAAAATGGAGGGTATATAATGAAAAAAATAGTATCTGTTTTGGGTGTAATAGCATTGGCAACAACTGCGGCGAATGCGGCGCCTAATTATTTGCAACGTGGCCAGAATGGCGTTTACAAGGTTACATATGATTACAAAGACCGGGCCGAGGTTGGACACTGGTATATCGGTGGACGACTGGATTTAAATATAATGAACTGGGAAAATGAATATAGTACCAGTCCAGAAATTGGTGTTGGTGAAAACAAGGATAGTTATACCGAGGCTGTATTTGGCGGAAACGTTTTCGCAGGTCGTATATTTAATTATTTTTGGCGTGCCGAAGTTGAAGCCGGTATTATTTCCGAATTCGAGGATGCAGATGAAGGCGTAAGTTTTAAATTGACGGTGCCGTATTTAATGGCAAATGGATATTATGATTTTGCAAACGGTCTGTATGTTGGCGCGGGGTTGGGTGTTGCGTTGCCAAAAACTGAATTAGATGACGATGCCTTTAAAAGTGGTGGGCGCAGTGAAAGAAATGTTTCGCCAATGGTTGGTTTGATGGCAGGTTGGTCGTATCATCTGGATTATAATTTGTTGTTGGATTTCCGTTATCGTTTGGCGATGCTGTGGGGACCAGAACATACGCGTGCGTACAGGGATGGCGCGTCGGTTGATTATGGTACAAGTACGTTAGATTTGACGGGGGTAGAGTTTACGAATGATATTGGATTGATTTTGGATAACTCGATATCGGTTGGATTGCGGTATGAATTTTAAAAAATTTAAAATTTAGGAAAAAGGGTATTGACCCCGATTCGCAAAATGTGATAAACTAAAAATAGCAGAGAAGAGAGCTTATGAAAAACGAATTAAAAATATCAACACTATCAATAGCTTGTGTGTTGTGCACAGCGATGGCAATGCCATCGTTTGGTGCGCCGGCGGTACGTTCCTTGGGTGGGGCGGGAACTTATTCAAGTGCGTCCAGTGCCGCGTCAACGGGGTCAAAATCAGCCAGTACTGCGAAATCCACTGTGCGTGGTGGTTCGATGCGTGTCGGTGATGCAAAACCGACGACGTCAACGTCAACACGTGCGGCGGCCAGTCCGCGTTTATCCATTGGAAAATATTTGGGTGGTGTTACGACGGTTGGTGGTAGTAAACCGTCCAGTGGTGGTAATTTAGGCCAGGCGGGACAAGAATCGTCTTGGAAACCACGTGTAGAAGCGTTAGAGGCCGTGTTGGGATTGCCTGATTTGGATGACGGTTTGGTCGTAGATGTAAAACAGTTACAAAAAGATTTGAATGCTATGACCGGTGGTGGTTATAGAATTTCGGTTGAGGAAGAAGATGGTAAACTGACAATCAGCCAGGGCGATGAAGAAGTGTGGTCCGGTGGTTTTGCGTCGTTTGAAGGGTTGAAATCCTTGCAGGATGCGCTGGATACGTTGCCGGGGCGTGTGTCGGTAAATGAAACGGCGATTGCGACGTTGGAAACCGGACTGGAATCATTGAAAAATACGGTTGATGGTTTGGGTGATATTGCTTCGGGTGATTTGTTAAATCGTGTTGCTGATTTGGAATCGACGGTTAGGGGATTGCAAAGTGGTGGCGCAAGTGGCGAAACAGTAACGCAATTGCAAGAAGATGTAGAGGACTTGAGTTCACAGGTTGAATCTGTAGTGGCGCAGTTGAAAAATGTTGCGACACAGGAAGAGATTAAGGATTTTGTAAAGTCTGATGCGGTTGAGTCGATGATTCAGGATTTGGCGACCAAGGGCGAAATTACTGCATTGCAAACAGAGATGGCAAAATTGGCGACCAAGGATTCGGTCAAAGATTTTGTAACTTCTGATTATGTGACGCAGGCGATTGCAGGTTTGCAGACGGCGGATCAGGTTTCACAGGCAATTGATGCTAAAATAGTAAATTTGGCAACCAAAGCTGAGTTGGAGACCGCAAAATCTGAATTGCAGGCCGCGATTGATAATATTAATGCGGGGCAGGTTGAATTAACAAATTATTATACCAAGGCAGATGCGGATGCAAAATTCGCGACCAAGGATGAAATTCCGGATATGACACAGTATGTGACGACGACCCAGGTTGATACCACGGTTTCAAATGCGATGAATACATATGAAATTCCAGATGGTTCGATTACTACGGACAAGATTCAGGCGGGCGCGGTTACATCTGATGAAATTAATACTGGTGCGGCCGATGGCGAAATGGTGATGCTGATGTCCAATGGGGATGGAACTTCATCGTGGGTTTCTGTAACGGTTGATGCGGAATAACGGTTGCAAAACTGTGTAAAGAAAGGAAAGGATTATGAAAGTTAAAAATATTGCTTTTTCAGGATTTGCGGCCATGATATTTGCGGGCCTTTGTGGTGTAGCGGATGCGGCATCGGTTAATCTGGCAAGTAAGTCGTATGTTGATACGCAGTTGGGGGCCAAGGCAAACTTGATTGATTTGGAAGCGTTGAAAACGACGGTTGGTCAAAAGGCTACCCAGGAATCTTTGAATGCGGTTGCAACGCAGGTGAATCAGAATACGCTGGATATTGCAGATTTAAAGGCGGCGGGTTATCTGACTGAAACGGATTTGAATGACTTGAAGACAACGTTGCAGGCGGCGATTGATGAAAAGCAGGCCAAAGGTGATTATGCGGATGCGACAGAATTGCAAACGTTAAAGACAACGGTTGAAACGTTGCAAAGCGGTACTGTTGACAAGACAGTTGTTGAAAATTTACAGACAACGGTTAATGCGATTTCTGCGGATTATGCAAAAAAGACAGAATTGACCGCGGCCGAGGAAAGATTACAGGCGGCAATTGATGCGATTGAAATCCCAGATGTGTCGAATTTAGTGACACGCACAGAGTTGACTGACCTGCTTACATCATTGGAAACAGAAATTGCGAAAAAGCAGAATTCTGGGGATTATGCAACGGCGGATGCATTGACGGCGATATCGACTGAACTGGGCATGTTAAAAGGTAGTGTTTATACCAAGGCCGAGGTTGACCAGAAAATTGCTGATGCGGCAACGGGTGGTCAGATTGACCTGTCGGGTTATGCGACAACATCTGCGTTGGAGGCATTGACGGCACTGGTTAATGGCAACACAGCCGAAATTAACACGTTGAAAAGCGCGGGCTATCAGACATCGACCCAAGTTTCCGAAGCAATTAACACAGCGATTGCAGATATGGCAACAGATCAAGAGTTGGCAGATTTAAAAACAACCTTGGAAGCGGCCATTGATGAAAAGCAGGCCAAGGGTGAATACCTGGTTGCGGCAGATTTGAAAACACTGAATGATGCGGTTGCGGCATTGAAGTCTGGCAAGGCGGACGCGTCCACAGTTACTACAATCCAGGAAACAATCAGCAAACTGGGCGACACATATGCCACCAAGTCTGATATGACGACGGCGGATACTGCGTTACAGAATGCAATTGATGCAATTGAAATCCCAAGCCTGGCGGACTATGCAAAAACAGCGGATGTTGACGCGAAATTGGCATTAAAGGCAAACAAGTCTGAACTGACCGATTTAGTGACAAGCACAGAGTTGACTGAACTGCTTACAGCATTGGAAACAGAAATTGCGAAAAAGCAGGATTCTGGGGATTATGCAGCGGCGGATGCATTGACGGCGATATCGACTGAACTGAGCACTTTAAAAGGTGATGTTTATACCAAGGCCCAAGTTGATGCCAAGATTGCGGATGCGGTATCTGGTGGTGAAATTGACTTGTCTGGCTATGCGAAACAGGTTGATTTAGATTCTTTGACGGCACTGGTTAATGGCAACACAGCCGAAATTAACACGTTGAAAAGCGCGG